>CAVGPK010000044.1:0-15430 GCA_963631155.1 bacterium
CATATACTTTATCACTTAGTACATATCCAGCTAATGTTTTAACTTCCTGAAGCTTATGTACACCAACTTCAATACCGGTTAATATAAATTCTCCATTAGCGTTTGTTCTCATTTTTTTCACAACGCCTGATGGACTTGTATGATTAAATATAACTCCTGTTAAATGAACATTTGTCCCTGTTTGTAACTTTGTTATTTTTACACGAATGACGTCATTTTGAACATTCAACATTTTATAAGCATAGAAATGCTCTGTATTTAAGCTGGTTGTAAGCTTTTGTAAAAACAAAGTATTATTTAATTGATAGCCAGAACAAGGCTTTGTTTCTTGTGCTGTAATGGTTCCTAAAGGAAGTACAATTTTCCCATCTTTATCTATATAGAATGCATCTCCACTCACTTTATGATCCGCATCGAAATAGATATACCCTTTCGCATCCGTTTTCATAACCCATTGTCTTAAAGGCTTCATATCATCCGTTATTTTTTCATAGTACCCATCGTAATATTTAAAGATAAATTCAGCACCTTCCAAAGTTCCATGTCCTTGAGCAAGTTCTCCTTTTTCACTATCTCTTTTCATTAACATTAAATCGAGAATATTGCTCTTTGGTATATCTTGTACTTCGATTGTTTGACAAGTATTTTTTTTCACATCAATCTTATATACGGTTTCATCTTTTACATACCCTGTAGATACCTCCATCTCCTTAACATAGTAGGTGTTCACAATTAATCCTTCTATCGTATTGGATATTCCTTTTTCATCCAAAATAAAAGTATCTACTAAGCGAACACATTCTTCATCACTGAATAAACCATATTTAGTATTCTTTAAAGAATAAAGTCGATTATTATCACTTATATTAGACAATGCACTCGATTTTTTTAACTTTAAACTCCCTTTGGGTTCGTAAACTCCATAAACTAGCTTTTGTTTATTCGTGACATTGCCTTGCCAATTTGTTCCAGTTCCATCAACATCGACCATATATGCATAATAATCGGATGGTAATGGTTTGGACATAATTTCATTCCATAAACTTCCAACTACGTTGTTCCAATGAAAACCAGATTCAGTTTTTGAAATACACGTTCCTGAGTATGCATTAGAAACTAATTCATCCGTTAAAACGATAGCTCCACTTTCACCATATCGAGACGTTAATATATCACCCGGTCCTCCATATGAATAATAAAGAGCTTTAATCAAAGATTCATTATTAACTTGATATGGAGCTGAAATCGAATCCCCAATACCCGGGCTTGCTAATAAGCCCTGTGCGCAAAATGCCAAATAATTGTTTGATAGTCTCCATATCCCGTTCGAAATATGTCCTCCATTTGGATTATCAAACCGATGACTCGCATGATCGATAATTGAATATGCCGAGCGTGACATCATAATATTTTCATCTATAACTTCTTCATCATTTCTACTCAGTATATTCTTATCGTAAGTCTTTAATAAACCTATATTCTCATTTGCATAGATATGAAATAACGATCCAAACATAAGAATACTCAAAAAGATTAATAATCCTATTTTCTTTTTCAAAAAATATCACCTCCAAATAAAATCATTTAACCTCCACACCTATATTGTGCAGATTTTATGTGAAAAAATCCCAAAAAAAAGTACGAAACATGAAATCGCACCTATTTAATGTAAATGATCTTATTTTATTCGGATTACATGAAATAGCCTTGAAAAGACTATTTATTTATAGTATTATAATTAAGCGCATTGGGGTATAGCCAAGCGGTAAGGCATCAGACTCTGAATCTGACATTTCCTTGGTTCGAATCCAAGTACCCCAGCCAATAGAACATAGAAGAGCAATTGCTCTTTTTTTGTTTATATTATAAAAAAAACGCCATATGGCGTTTTTTTTAATTTATCTATTGAAGAAGAAATTAGGGATTTGATCATCCTCTTTAGTATTATCTTCTACACTCGTTACTACTCCAGGATTTACAGGAGTTTGAATTTTTGGCTCAGTAAATAAAGAGTTTGAATTAGAAACTTGTTTTACAACAGCTTCAGGGCGTTTTTTTCTTTGTTTTTCTTTAGGTTCTTCAAAACCAGTAGCAATTACAGTAACGATGATTGCATCTCCTAATTGTTCGTTAATCGCGATACCAAAGATACAATCTACATCTCCACCAGCAGCATCTTGAATAACAGCAACCGCATTTTGCGCATCAAATAAGCTTACTTTATCTCCACCTGTAATATTAACAATAGCCGATTTTGCTCCTGAAATTTGAGCCTCTAACAATGGAGATTGAATAGCTTTTTCTGCAGCAGAAATTGCCTTGTCTTCTCCTTCAGCCATACCAATACCAATTAAAGCACGCCCTTGATTTTGCATAACACTACGAACATCTGCAAAGTCTAAGTTTACCAATGCTGGAACAGCAATTAAGTCTGAAATAGTTTGTACACCTTGACGCAATACATTATCAGCAGCTTGGAATGCTTCTTCAATTGGTTTACGTCCAATAACATCTAATAAGTTGTCATTTGAAACAATAATTAATGAATCAACATATTTCTTTAATTCATCAATACCTTCTTTTGCATTATTTGCACGTCTTTTTCCTTCAAAAGTGAATGGACGAGTAACGACCGCAACAGTTAATGCACCCTCTTCTTTTGAGATTTTGGCAATTAATGGAGCAGCACCAGTACCAGTTCCACCACCCATACCAGCAGTAATAAATACCATATCACTACCTTTAATAGATTCACGGATTTCTGATTCACTTTCTTCAGCAGCCTTACGACCATATTCAGGATTTCCACCAGCACCTAAACCTTTAGTAGTTTCTTTCCCCAAAACAATCTTGTTGTCACATGGAGAATTTTTCATTACTTGAACATCTGTATTACAGATATAAAATTCTACACCTTTAACACCATCAGCTACCATTCGGTTAACAGCGTTGGATCCACCTCCACCAACACCAAATACTTTAATGTTTGCTACTTGATTAAATTCAGTCATTTTTATTTTCCTCTCTTTTTTATTCTTCTGTTAAAATCGCATTTTTAAGCTTCTTGGTAAAACCACCTTCACCATTCATTGCTTTATGATTTATCGCATCGATACTTGCTTCCAATTCATTATTGTTAGCACTAATACGATTATCATGATGAATTCGATTAATATCTTGCCAAGCATAAGCCATACCTAAGCCACAAACAAAGGAACCATCTCTAGCTCCAATAGCTTGTTCTTGATAAATCATTGCATTCGCATTAAATGATTTATCTAAATCTCTTAGCACAGGAATATTACTTCCCTTACCTGTAATCACATATCTTGATTTTCCTTGACGAATAATTGGTAAACAAGCATCATTCACCATAGAAATCCATTGGCGAATCTTAGGTAAGCATGATTTTGCTAGTTCACTCGCCGAAATTTCAATACGTACATCTTCTCTTTGTTCAATATAAATAATTACATCCGAATTTTCATCTTCCTGTCCAGAGAATATATTTTGTAATAATCGATAACTTACTTCATCTGTTAGATTATATTTCTTCTGAATATCTTCTATAAACCATAGATAACCATAATCTAACGTAGTACATGTCATCAACAATCCCGAACTAAATAAAGCCAAAGTAGAATGGTTACTCTCTAAATCTATTTGAATCGTTGTTCGCTCACTACTTTGAGCAAGAACAGCTGTTTCTTGCCCCAACGCAAAAGAATCCAAACATAAATCTAGGATTTCAAGATTTGCCTGCTCAACACAACGAGCGTAAGAATAAATTGTTTCTTTATCAGCATATAATAAATCCACATCCATAATAAATTCTTTACACTCAACATTTACAGGAAGCTTAGTGGTTGTTTCTCCATTAACCTCATAAGTCACTCGATTCGCATTCACAAATTCAACATCTTCATTTAATCTTTTCTGAATTGCATTTTTATATCCCTGTTGAATATGGAACAAACGAATATTCTTTGTACCATCTTCAATTTGAACACGTACCTTTTGTGAACTACGCATTACATTTACACTAGGAACTGCTAATAAGACACGTTCAATCCGATAACCTAAAGCAGCCTGTGCATTAGTTATAGCTTGACGAATGGCTGTAACAATAGCACTTTCATCGACAATCTTTTGTTTTTTATCTACACCAGAACAAGCGATTTTTTCCGTTCTAAGCACATTATAACGAGCTTCAAAGATTTCAAGAACGATAAGTCGCACTTCTTGATCTGCAATTTCGATAGCCGCATACACTCTTTTCTTACTCATTCGACATCTCCTTTTACATACTACTTTATAATAATACCATATTCTATAAAAAAAAAGAACACAAAACATGTTCTCTTTACTCTAATTGGACCTCAATATTCGTATCCGTATTAATCGATTTTCCTTCTTCAATATTCTGACTCGTTACTTTTCCATAGCCGCTAGTCTGAATACTAATACCTGTCAATTGCCAGAATACGCTTAAATCTTTCCGTGTCCAACCTGTCATATTAGGCATTTTAATATCTGTACCATCAGTCAGCACAAAAACACGATCATTTGAATTTATCGTATTAGAAGCATTCGGATACTGTGAAACCACATTCGAGCCACCACCAATCACTTCAAAATGAACCTTCTTACCATCCATGGCCTCATATGCATAGTCAATAGAATGATTAACTAAACTTGGCATATCATACGTCTCATATTTTTCATACGTCTCATCTTCTGAATTCGAATTATTTGTATTTACTCCAGCAACCTGAAGTGCTTGTTTCATAATCGTTTTAAAAGGCTCTGCAGAATAACCCGTAATATTTGCAGACACTAAACCATAATAAACCATAACCTTAGGATTATCACTTGGTGCAGCAGCCATGACACTAGAAGTATAATACGTCGAGTCATATTGTCCAGTTTCTTGATTATAAATCTGTCCAGTACCCGTTTTCATCAATAAATCAACATCATCCATTTTAAATCTTGCGCCACTCGCTCCATCATCCGTAATATGAGACATCAATTCCTGAACCTCTTTAGCAGTCGATTCACTAATTGGCGTACCTACAGCTTTCTTTTTATATTTCTTTATTACTTTACCCGTTTCTGAATCCAGAATTGAATCCACAACATAAGGACGTACCATGGTTCCATTATTAAAAATAGCCGTATAAGCTTGACACAATTGAAGCATAGTAATTGAACTTGCCTGTCCAAATCCCGTCGACAAATAATCTTGTGGCATACTAATATTTTTTACACCAAGAGCCTGATCTACATATGGAGTATCTACCTTTTGAAAAAATCCAAACTTGTCAAGATACTTACTGTATTGGTTGTAATTAATATAGTTTGCTAATAATTCACAAATCGCAACATTACTTGAGTAAGCTAAACCTAAATCAAAAGTAATCGTACCGAAGTTTTCATTTAAAGCATCTGAAATATAAGGATAAGGCGTGCTTGCTCCATTGGCAATACGTGTAATCTTTTTAGTCGTTTCGTCATAGTTATACCAAAATTGATAAGAAGTATACGTTTTGTTATATGGATATACACCCGTATCAATCGCTGCAGCATATGTGAAAGGTTTCATAACGGAACCTGGCTCATATGTACTTGCAGAAACTAAATCTTGATAAGTTGGAATTTCTTGGTGTTCATTTTGATCAAAACTAGGATAACTAGACCAAGCAAGAATTTTACCTGTATCCACTTCCATCACAACACACCAAGCAGATTTTGCATTATTCGCATTCATTGTTGTTTGTAACTGTTCTTCTACCGTTTCTTGAAGCGAAGAATCAATCGTTAACACAACATCATTACCATCTTTTGCCTCCTGAAGAACAGTAGTTGTACCAGGCAATTTAGAACCATCTACCGTCTGTTGATATTGAACTTTTCCATCCGTACCTTTCAACAATTCATTCATTGAAAGTTCAAGTCCTAACTTTCCTTCGACAGATTGTGAATCTTCATCATATGTCGCAAATCCAATCAAATTTGAAGAAAAAGGAGTCGTTGGATAATATCGGGAAACCGCATCAATAAAACCAATACCAGGAATCTTTAACTTTTTTATCTTTTTCATTGTTTCCTTAGAAAGACGTTTTGTACCAGATCCTAATTCTGTTTGGGATTTACCTGATTTTTTTGCCTGCTTAATAATTTTTTTTATTGTCTTTTCACTAATCGTATCACCCAAGACACTTTTCAATTTTTTTACTGTCAAATGCACATTCTTCACATAGTTTGGATTTCCATCTGTATCTACTAAACTATCATCTAAATAGGCAACAATCGTATAAGCTTTACGATCTTGAGCAATCACTTCATGATTCGAATCATAAATGGTTCCACGCTTTGCAGTTGTACTACTTGTCACAATACTAGAAGCGATACGCGAATCCAAAACGTTTTGTCCTGACCAAATATGAGTTTTTGTGACCATAGTGAAAAGAACATTAGCAATCACTAATGTTCCAATAAGTGCCATTCTTCTTATCATTCTAAACAGTTCTTTATTGCTGTTTTTTACAGACACAAGTCATCACCCATTCTAGTCATTTATTACATATATATTATTTTGATTATCTGACACAGAATTGTCAAGCATAGTCATAAGACGACTTTTCTCTTGTAATGAATCCACTTCGTTTTGAAGTTCCTCTACAGACTGTTCTTTTTTTAAAATTTCATTATCTAAAGTTGTTTCTTGAACGGATAATTGTAAATTCAATGAACTCACGAGGGTTTTTGATAAAAAGAAAAATGCTCCAGAAAGTAAGAATACAGCAATTAATAAAAATCTTGTCATTCGAAAACTAACATTTTTTCTTTTCTTTTTCGATTCCCTTTTCATATTATCCCCTCTTTTCAATACCCCTAAGTTTTGCACTATGTGCCCTATTATTATTTTCTAATTCAATACTACTCGCTAATACCGGTTTACGATTCACCAATTGATATACTAATTCTTCTTCCCCAAGTTGCGGTAATCTCTTATTTACCTTTTTGGCTACAGCCACGCTTTTAAATGTTTCCTTTACTAGACGATCTTCTAATGAATGAAATGTAATCACCGCCATTCTTCCATGAGGCGCTAACATTTCAAGACCATCTTTCAATACAACTTCTAATTGTTCTAATTCATGATTTACTTCAATCCGTATAGCTTGAAAAGTTTGTTTAGCAGGATGCCCTTTTTTTCTTAATACTGCATTAGGTAAGGCCATTTTAATCACATCAACCAACTCAAACGTTGTCTCTATTGGCCTATTCTCCACAATTTTATGAGCAATTTTTGCTGCAAATGGCTCCTCTCCATATACCTTTAAAATACGAATTAAATCTTCGACATCATATTCATTCACAACCTCATAAGCATCAAGTGATTGTGATTGATCCATACGCATATCTAATCTAGCATCCATTCGATAACTAAAGCCCCTATCTTTATCATCGAATTGTGGACTGGAAACCCCCAAATCCATCAAGATACCATCCACTTGATCGATTCCCCGTTTTTCTAATTCATTTTTTAAATTTTCAAACGGAGAATGTATACAAGTGAAATTATCCCCAATACCTTCTAATCTAGCTTTACTTTCATCTATCGCATTTTGATCACAGTCAAACGCATATAAATGCCCCTTTGTACATCTTTTAAGGATTTCACTACTATGGCCCCCTCTGCCAAGCGTGCAATCCACATAAATTCCATCCTCTTTTATTTGTAGCATGTCAATGGTTTCATTCAATAATACACTTATATGTTCCATTTTTATTACCCCATCAATTCAGATAAATGTTCGGCTGCATCTTCAAATGAAGCACTTTCTTCACTTTCCAATTTTTCCCAACGTTCTTTAGACCAAATTTCCAAATGGTTTGCCATCCCAATAATCAAGCATTCTTTTTCAAGACCAGCCAAAGAAATTAAAGAAGACGGAATCAAAATTCTTCCTTGACTGTCCATTTCACATTCAGCCGCTTTCGATAACATCATACGTTGATACATACGCGCATCTCGATTCGTAGATGGTAGAGATGATAGTTTTTGATATACTTCTTCCCATTGTTCAGTCGTATATACATACAAGCAACCATCTAAACCACGGTTTACGACAACATGCTCACCTAATTCTTCGCGAAATTTTGCAGGCATAATCAATCGCCCCTTACGATCAATATTATGTGCATATTCACCCATGAACATGTGCCTTCACCCCCACTCTGTGACACTTTCTGCTACTTTGTACCACCATTCTACATCTTTTGGCACAAAATAGCTATAGTTTTTGTAAAAAAATCAGCTTATTACCGCTTACAAGTTAATTTTGATTTACTTTACATTTAACTTTGATATAATTCACTCGACACAAAAGGGAGAAATATATGAATTTTATTTTATTTATATTGGGATTATGTCCCATTTTATGGCTAATATTCGCATTATCCGTATTAAATTGGCCCACATTTAAAGCCGCATTCGGCTCTTTAATCATTGCCTTTATCTTATCTATTGCCATTTGGCAACAAAACACAATCGACATGATTACAGCCGGATTCGAAGGCTTCTTAATGGCATTATGGCCCATTGTCATTGTTATTATCGCTGCCGTATTTACATACAACTTATCTTTACGCACAAGAGGTATGGAAATCATTAAACAAATGATCACAAGTGTGTCCAGTGATAAACGTATCCTTGTATTATTAATCGCATGGTGTTTTGGAGGTTTTATGGAAGGAATGGCCGGCTTTGGTACGGCAATCGCAATTCCAGCAAGTATGCTAGCAGGACTTGGATTCAACCCATTATTTTCTTGTCTTGTTTGTTTAATCGCAAATGGGGTTCCAACCCCCTTTGGATCTATTGGAATACCTACTGTTACTCTTGCCGGTTTAGTTGGCTTAGAAAACACCCAACTTGCATTTATTCAAACATTACAATTAGCTCCATTTATGTTGCTATGTCCATTCTTAATCGTTATGGCAACCGGTCATGGTTTAAAATCTTTAAAAGGAGTAACTTTAGTTACTTTATTATCTGGTCTAAGTTTTTTGATTCCTCAATTAATTGTTTGTTATTTTGTAGGCGCTGAACTGGCTGTTGTTGTAGGAAGTGTATGTTCTCTACTATGCACTATATTATTAGGCTCAAAAGTTAAAGAGAATCCAGAATATAAAATGGATATTATAGATCACGAACCCATTACCTTACAGACAGCATTAAAAGCTTGGTCTCCATTTATTTTTATTTTCATATTCTTGTTATCCACATCCAAATTGATTGCTCCAATCAATTCATTCTTATCCCAATTTTCGACAACAATCACCATTTATTCAGGAGAAAACCCAAATTCATTAACATTTAGTTGGATCAACACGCCTGGGGTTTGGATCTTTTTGTCCGCTATTCTTGGAGGAATTATTCAAAAAGCAAAATTTAGAGATTTTAAAATCGTTATCTTAGCTACCCTTAAACAAATGAGTGAGACAATTATCACAATGTTGTGTGTTCTTGGATGTGCAAAAATCATGGGATACTCTGGTATGATTGCTTCCATTTCTACATTTGCCATCGCTATCACAAAAAGTTTTTATCCATTCTTTGCACCTTGGATTGGATGCCTTGGAACCTTTGTCACTGGATCCGGAACAAGTTCAGGAGTCTTATTTGGAGCTGTACAACAAAATGCAGCAGAAACACTAAACGCTAATCCATATTGGATTGTCGCTCTAAATTCACTAGGTGTTGCTGCCGGTAAAATGCTATCGCCTCAATCCATCGCAATCGCATTAAGTAGTGTTGATGGAAAAGGGCAAGATTCAAAATTATTATCTATGATTTTACCTTATGGCCTTGGATTTATTATCGCAATGAGTTTTCTAGCTTACTTTGGCAATATGTTATTCTAAGTCAAAAAAAAAGATAGTCTAAACTATCTTTCAATCTGAATAGCCTGAATTGCAACACATCCAGGTCCTCCTTGTGTAATAAAAGAAGGAGATAATGGATATACAACGACTTTTGCATTTTCAAAAGTCGTTTTTATTTGATTTTCAAAGCGTAAAGCCAATTCTTCATTAAACGCATGAGATATGAAAAACGTATATTCTTCATTCACTCCGCTTTTCATTAAATCTGTTAAAATCGAATCAATCACCTTCTTATGTGTGCGTCCAACAGATAATTTATCCAATCCACATCCATCTTTCCCTTTTTTTAAAACTGGAATCAATTTCAAAGCTCCACCTAAGGTAGCAGCAACACCTCGGATTCTTCCTCCACGAACCAAAAATTGAAAATCAACTGGCACTAAATAAGACACTTCTTTTAATCTGCTTTTTACAATCATCTTTACAATATCCTTAGCACTTGATCCGTTTTTTGCCATATCAAGAGCTATATCAACAATGAGCCTATGAGGTCCGCATAGTGTCATTGAATCAATCACATGTATCCGATCTGGATGTTCACAACTTTCTTTCGCAATTAAAGCCGTATCATATGTCCCACTTAATCCAGAAGCCATAGTGATGTCAATGACTTCTCCATCTTCGCTTAAATAATTATACAATTCTATTTTTTCTCCCAGTGATGGTTGAGATGTCCTTGGAATCTCATGAGATTCAATACGTTTCAACAATTGAGTGCTTGTGATATCTTCAAAATCACGATATGAATTTTGTCCAATAGAAATATTCAAAGGAATAATATAGGCTCCTTTTTCTTTACCTTCAGAAATAGAATATAAAGTAGACGAATCAGAAACAATAGAAACCATACAGCACCTTCTTTCTTCTCATAGAATAATTCATCTTGTATTTTTTGTCAATATATCTAGTATTTTTTTCTAGATTGTTTATCTTTTAATATTATGTTATTGTATAGGCATGAAAAAATTTAAATTCCCAAAATGGAATCAACTTCCAGAAATCGACTTGTACATGGATCAAGTCATTACATATATACAAGAAAAATTAAAATGCACTTATTTTTTTGATGAGAAATTCATCACAAATTCAATGGTTAATAACTATGTAAAAACCGGTATTGTAAAGCCACCTTTGAAAAAGCATTATACAAGAAGTCATGTTGCTTATTTTTTGATTATAACGATACTAAAACGTTGCTATTCTATGCAGCAAGTAGAAACATTGATTCATATCCAAACTCATATGGAAGATAGTTATATTGAACAAGCATATGATTTATTTATCACTCGTTTTGAAGATTCTTTAAACACTGTATTCGAAACCAATCTAAATCAAGAGCTTTTACGCACCACAAACCCTCAACAAGATTTAATGGATAATGTCATTCAATGCATTGTTTATAAAATACACACTGAATACACATTAAAAAAAGGCTAGATTTCTAGCCTTATTTTACTTCTACTGTCCATCCATAAGGATCTTCAATTTCTCCCCATTGAATGCCTGTTAATGTATCATACAATTTTTGAGTTAATTCACCTGTCTTGAAATCAGAAACGGTAACCTTATCTCCTTTATAATACAATTCACCAATTGGACTAATAACAGCTGCAGTACCTGTTCCCCAAGCTTCTTGTAATTTTCCATTATGTCCTGCTTCCATTAACTCATCAACAGCCAAATGTCTTTCTTCAATTTCATATCCCCAATCTTTTAAGATATGTAAAATTGAATCACGAGTTACACCCGGTAAAACTGTACCCTCACAAGGAGCAGTAACAATTTTATTATCAATTTCAAACATAACATTCATTGAACCAACTTCTTCAATGTATTTACGATGAACACCATCTAACCACAATACTTGTGAATAGCCTAATTCTTCAGCTTTCACTTGAGCAGCCAAACTACCTGCATAGTTTCCACCACACTTAGTAAATCCAGTACCACCTTGTGTAGCACGAACAAATTCATCTTCTACATAAATTTTAACAGGGTTAACACCTTCCGCATAATAAGCACCAACAGGTGAACAAATAATTAAAAATTTATAATGGTTTGCCGCATGGACACCAATTGCAGCTTCTGTGGCAAACATATAAGGACGAATATATAATGATTCTCCTTCTCCTGTCGGAATCCAATCTTCAGAATATTTAACAATTGTTTTTACCGCATCCACAAAAGTTTCCACTGGCATTTCAGGCATACTCAAACGTTTATTAGAGTTCGCAAAACGTTTTGCGTTCATTTCAGGACGGAACAATTGAACCTTTCCTGATTTTGTTTTATAAGCTTTTAAACCTTCAAAAGTTTCTTGTGCATAGTGTAAAACCATACTTGCAGGATCAAAAGTTAAAGGTCCATATGGTACAACTCTTGCATCATGCCAACCTTCACCTGCATCCCAATCCATTTCGAACATATAGTCAGTATAATATTTACCAAAACCTAATGCTCCTTTTGGTTTTTCTTTTAAATTTTTGCTTTCAACAAATTGTACTTCCATCACTAACATCCTCTTTTCTAAGCATGTACAATGATATCACTTTTCATCAAATCTTACAAGACTGTTTACATTTATTTACATTCATTTTCAAAATATCGAATCAAAGATTCAATCATAACACCCGTTGCCACTTCATCTTCATCGCTCGTTCCCGCAATATCTAAGTGAATCCATTTTGTTTGGGATTCAATAAATTCTTCCAAAAAAGCAGCGGCTAAACTTGCATTTCCACCCATCGTTTTTGAATTAATTAAATCAGCTACTTTACTTGTTTTTAATTGTTCATGAAAATAATCATCAACAGGAAGTCTCCAAACTTGTTCACCGCTAGCCTTAGTTGCCCCTTCAAACTTATAAAAGAAAGCATTATCATTACTAAAAACACCCGTGTATGTTTTTCCTAAAGCACGAACACAAGCACCGGTTAATGTAGCCATATCAAATACCTTTTTAGCCCCTAATTTTTGAACCATCGTCAAAGCATCTGCCAAAACCAATCTTCCTTCTGCATCCGTATTTGTAATCTCAACCGTTTTACCACTCAATGAAGTTAATACATCCCCATCCACATATCCATTTCCATTGATTTTATTTTCTGTTATCGATAAAGCGCAAATGACATTTTGCTTAATTTTTAAACTTGCCAATAACTCCATCGTACAAAGCATATTTGCAGCACCACACATATCATATTTCATACCATGCATCTTACTTTTGATATTGTATCCACCAGCATCATACGTAATTCCTTTTCCAACTAAAGCTGTATAATCATCCGTTTCATTTCCACCATCATATCGAAGTATGACCATATATGCATCTTTACTTGATCCTTGATTAACGCCCAACAAACATCCAGCGCCAATTTCTTCTAAATCTTCATTATTCAAGACTTCAATTTCTAAATCATATTGTAATGCTATTGCTCTAGCTTCATCTACAAGATGTTCAGGCGTTAAATAATTACTTGGCATATCACTAAGTTCTCTAGCATGATTAATAATTGAAGCAACCTTTTCCCCTTTTTCAAATGCTTCCTGATTCGAATCACAAGTAAAATCATAATCTGAAGATTCTTTATAAGAATAAGACCCATACACTAAGCCAAAACCAGCCGCATACGCTGTTTTTTCATTGACATAAACAAGATAATCTTCACTTTTCACCTTAGCATATGCCTTTTTTATATTCTTCTTTCCATCGCCTAATCCTAAGACTACTACTTTTTCACATTCTAATTTTTGCAATGTATAAATCGTAGTTATAGCACCATACGATAAATCCAATGAAACACAATCAAGCACACTTAAAGATTCTGGCAACTTTTCGTCTTCAAATAACCCTATTAAAACATTTTTCATTATAATTCCCTACTTTCCCATTGATTTTGATTTTTCAAAACAAGCCATCATCGCTTGTATTACACTCTTTCTAAATCCAGTTTCTTCTAATAATTTAACGGCTTCAATCGTCGTACCTGCCGGTGAACAAACGTTATCTTTTAATTCTCCAGGATGAAGATGAGTTTCTAATACCATTTTTGCACTACCTAACATAGCTTGAGATGCAAATTTATAAGCTTGATCTCTTTTCATACCTTGAGCACAAGCAGCATCTGCCATAGCTTCAATCATTATATAAAAATAAGCAGGACTTGAACCACTAATGGCCGTAACACAATCCATCAATCCTTCCTCAACCTCTTCCACTTTTCCAAAAGATGAAACCATTTCATTTAGACAATCTTTATCATCCTTACTTAACATGTCATTAAAACTAATGGCGCTCATTGCCTCACCTACCATTGCCGGTGTATTGGGCATAACTTTACAAGCCTTGATATCATAACCAAAAAATTCTTTTAATTTAGATAGGCTGATTCCAGCCGCAATACAAACGATAATTGTATTTTCTTTCATATGTGCTTTTATTTTTTGAATCGTATCAAAATAATGTTTTGGTTTAATACTCAAAACGATAATATCTGATTTTTCGCAAACTTCTTTTTCATCACATACAATTTGAGCATGGTAGTTTTCGACCAATTTTTCCATTTTTTCAGGATGATGATCATAAATATAAATATCTTTACAAACTCTAGAAACCCCTGCAATCATTGCACTTCCCATGTTTCCAGTACCAATAAATCCAATTGTTCTATTCATAAAAGCCTCCAATTTGTTTAAATTCTAGTATAATATTCTCAAAAAGAAAAGAGGAAGAACATGTATTTAGATTTGTTTATGACTTTTTTTAAAATTGGTTTATTTACCTTTGGTGGTGGATACTCCATTTTACCTATGTTAGAAAAAGAAGTCGTACAAAACAAAAAATGGGCGACACAAGAAGAGATTATAGATTATTTTGCGCTATCTCAATGCACACCAGGAGCCATTGCCGTAAACGTAGCCACTTTTATTGGTTATAGTAAAAAAGGTGTTCTTGGTGGAATCATCGCCACATTAGGTGTCGTATTTCCTAGCCTAATCATTATTCTTTTTATCGCAATTGTATTTGATCAGCTTAGTCAATATACCCTATTTCAGCATGCATTAGCCGGCATCCGTATTGGTGTTTGCGTATTATTATTCAATTCCATCTGTAAACTTTTTAAAACAGGAATCAAAGATTTAACAACTTTATTTTTTTTCATTCTTAGTCTTATTTTGGCTTTGATACTAAAACTTCCTACTATTCTTCTTGTTTGTTTTTTTGCGTTTAGTGGTATTTTAGTAGGGTTAAACGGAGAAAGAAAATGAAATTATATATACGTCTATTTATCGAATTCTTTAAAACAGGACTTTTTGCGGTTGGTGGAGGACTTGCGACTATTCCCTTTTTAAACGAAATGATTGATCGCTATCATTGGTTCACAAAAGAAGTTCTTACAAATATGATTGCGATTTCGGAATCAACTCCAGGTCCTATGGGCGTCAATATGGCAACCTATGTAGGCTATCAAAC
>CAVGPK010000045.1:0-14956 GCA_963631155.1 bacterium
ATGCAGATGCATTAAATGAAGTGGTAACAATATTAACTAATGGAATTTATAAGGAGTAAATGATATGGAACGATCAAAAGAAATTTTTGGCAATATTTTGTCTGATAAGGTAGTAAAGAAGGCGGTTAAATCAAAAAATAAATATATAAAGAAATTTGGAGATGATTCTCAGTCTTCTTATCCTATAACAATTCAAGATAATCCGTATATTGAGGATTTATTAGGTGTAAAAAATGTACTTGTTGGAGATGTAAACACGAATGCACACTATGTGAAGGGAGAAAAGACATATGACTTTGATACAGATAAAGGAATTATTGTTGGAAACATTAGAATGGGTTTTGGCCATTATAGAATATCAATGGCCATTGCCTCATGCGCACATTATATGGGGTACACACCTTATTGGATGGATTTAAATTCATATAATGAAACTACTTGCACGAAAGTAATAGGTGCTCAAAATGACTTATATTCACTTGGTTCTCGATTATCAAAAAATTATTTATTTAATAAATTTGTATGGGAACCTGTAAATTATGAAGGGTTTCGAGCCCTGTCTTATAATGCGACAGATCAAAAGAACGCTGAATTAATGGCTCCTGTATTTCGAAATGTTCCTAAAGAGATACCTGTTGTGGCAACTCATGTTTGGCCCGCTCAAGCTGCAATACATGCAGGAATGAAATATGTAGTCAATGCTATTCCAGATAATTGGCCAATGGCTTTACATTTTTCTGAAGGATCTTTGCATACTATTCAATGTAAAAATGCTTATCAAGGTTATCGAATTTGTAACGGTATGTTGAAGAAGAAAGTATGCAATCCAATGCCTGCAAAAGATCTTGTGTATACTGGACACTATATTGATCATGAGCTTGTTTCGAATATAGAGCAAGATTGTGATTATAGAATTCAAAGAAAAAAAGAGGGTAAGCCAATGCGTTTTTTATTAACTATTGGTGGAGCTGGTGCTCAAAAGGAAATTTTTGCGGCTATTATTAAACATTTATTACCTTCTATTATGAAGAATAAAGCTGTTCTTTATGTCAATGTTGGAGATTATAAAAATGTATGGGATGAATTAATCCAAGAAATTCCAGAAATGAAAAAGTTAAGCAAGACACATTTTGATCAATGGGATGATACAAAACAATTCGCACTAGATGCCTTAACAAAAGATGTGAATGGAATTCATGGATTTTGGCATTCTAATATTTTTGAAGCTGTCTATTGTACAAATTTGTTAATGAGAAGTGCGGATGTTTTAGTCACAAAACCGAGTGAATTGGCGTTCTATCCTGTTCCTAAATTATTTATTAAGAGAGTAGGAAAACATGAAATGTGGGGTGCTATACATTCGGCAGAAATTGGAGATGGAACCTTAGAATGTAGAGATATTCCTCATACTTTACAAATGATTGATTTATTCATGAATGATGATCAGTTTTTAATAGATATGTGTAAGAATATTATACAAAATAAGTCTATAGGTATTTATGATGGTGCTTATAAGGTTGTTGAATTAGCAATGAAAGAGAGAAAAAACAATGGAAGATAAAAAGAGTTTAAGTTTTTCTGAAAAATTTGCGTATGGCATAGGAGCTGTAGGTAAAGATATGGTTTACATGTTGTCGGCTTCATACATATTATATTATTATCAAGATATCATGGGTGTAAGTGCATGGGTCATGGGAATCATTCTTTTGGTTGCACGTGTGTTTGACGCATTTAATGATCCTATTATGGGAGTAATTGTTGCGAAAACAAAAACTAAATGGGGAAAATTTAGACCTTGGTTATTTGTAGGAACCTTTTTAAATGCGATTACACTATATTTGATGTTTGCAGCTCCTCCTGCTATGAATGGAAGCGGATTGGTTGCTTATGCTGCAATTACATATATTTTATGGGGTGTTACATATACAATGATGGATATTCCATATTGGTCAATGGTTCCTGCTTTTACTTCAAGTGGAAAAGAAAGAGAAAATCTTTCGGCGATGGCTCGTTCATGTGCTGGAGTTGGATCGGCACTTATTTCTATTATTACTGTTATGGCAGTATCATTTTTGGGCCAATTGTTTGGAACTGGAGCAAATGATGAACGAACTGGATTTAAAATGTTTGCGTTATTTATTGCCTTCGTATTTGTTGTTTTTATTACAATTACATGTGTTGTTATTAAAGAAAAATCGAGTGTAGATACAAAGGCTGTAAGTGTTAAAGAAATGTTTACTTCATTAATTCATAACGATCAAGCTATGACAATGGTTATCGCAATTGTTATGATTAACACGGCTTTATATATTACTCAAAATTTATTGATTTACTTTTTTAAATATGATTTTAGCCCTGAGATGTGGAAAGCAAATTATACATTATTTAATACTTGTGGAGGAGCTTTTCAGATTTTAGCTATGATGATATTATTTCCATTGCTAAGAAAATTTATGGATTCAATGAAGATATTTACAGTGTGTTTTGGGATGGCGATGATTGGATATATTAGCATTCTAGGTATATGCGCTACGGGGACAACAAATGTATATGTTCTTTTAATTCCGGCTTTCTTAATCATGTCAAGTATTGGTATGTTAAATGTCATAATTACAATATTTTTAGCGAATACTGTAGATTATGGGGAATTTAAAAACCATCGTAGAGATGAATCTATTATTTTTTCAATGCAAACTTTTGTAGTTAAACTCGCTTCTGGTGTTTCTGCATTAATTGCTTCTATTGTTTTATCTATTTTTCATATTAGTAGTGATGAGTCTGTACGATTTGTATTGAGTTCACAGTCGAAATTAGGATTAAGAATGTGTATGACTCTTTTACCAATTTTAGTTCTTATTGTTGGATATATTGTATATCGCAAGCATTATATTTTGACGGATGAAAACCTTGAAGAAATGAACCTGGAAATTAAGAAGAGGAAAGAATATGATTTACAATAATGAAAATATATTTCATCTTCAAACAAAAGAAACTTCTTATATTTTTTCAATTCTTGATACAGGCCATCTACAACATTTATATTATGGTAAACGTGTAAGAGAAGGTTATGAAAGTGTTATGCTTGAACCGCATGTTTTTGCGCCAGGAAATACAATTCAATATAATTCTGACTATCTTAATTTTAGTTTAGAAGATATGAAATTAGAAATGTCAAGTATAGGAAAAGGAGATATTCGTGAACCTTTTATTGAAATTATCTATGGTGATCAGACGACTACTTGTGATTTTTTGTTTGATTCATTTGAAATTTCAGACTATAAAACAGAATTTAAAACCCTACCTGGATCCTATGGAGATTGTGACCATTTAGAGGTGGTTTTAAAGGATAAAAATTATAATGTAGAATTGCAACTACATTATTATGTTTACGAGGATTGTGACGTTATTACGAGAAACTCAATTCTTGTTAATAAAGGAAGTGAGTCCATTCAACTCAATCGCTTAATGAGCACACAACTTGATTTTGATCAAAATGATCTTATGTTTACATCATTCCATGGTTCGTGGGCTAGTGAAATGGAAAAAAATGATGTTCTTGTTTCAGCGGGTAAGTATGTGTCTGAATCTTTTACGGGAACTTCAAGTAGTCGTAGTAACCCTTTTGTGATGATACATTCCCAAGAGACTCAAGAATATTTCGGTAATTGTATTGGTTGTAATCTAATATATAGTGGAAATCATTATGAATGTTTTGAGGCAACAACATATGGAAAATCAAGATTTGTCTCTGGTATTCAACCTAGAAATTTTTCGTTTTGTTTGAATGAAAATGATATCTTTGAAGCACCAGAAGCTGTTATGACTTTTTCATCTACAGGATTTCATCAATTAAGTAGTAATATGCATTCTTTTGTGCAGAATCATATTGTACGAAAAGAATGGAGTAAAAAAGTTCGTCCCATTTTATTAAATAGTTGGGAGGCTTGTTATTTTGATATTAATGAATCTAAATTATTGAAATTGGCAAAAGAAGCTAAAGATTGCGGCATTGAATTGTTTGTGATGGATGATGGATGGTTTTCTACACGAAATAATGATCATTCAGGTTTAGGCGATTGGAGTGTAAATAAGAAAAAGTTACCTCATGGCATTCAGGGACTACAAAGAAAATTGAAAGAAATGGGTCTTGAATTCGGAATATGGGTTGAGCCTGAAATGGTGAATGTGGATAGTTATTTGTATAAAGAACATCCTGAATGGGTGATTCAAAATAAAACTGGCAATCATTCGGAAGGAAGAAATCAGAGGATTTTAGATTTAAGTTTAGATGAAGTGCAAGATTATATTATAAAAGAGATGTCACGATTATTTTCAAGTGCTGATATTTCTTATGTAAAATGGGATATGAATCGTATCTTTTCGGATTATTGTTCATCCTCAACTCCAAGCAAAGAATTAAATCACCGCTATGTTATTGGATTGTATCGTGTTATGAAAGAGTTAACAAATAATTTTCCGCAGATTTTGTTTGAAGGATGTGCAGCAGGAGGCAATCGATTTGATTTAGGGATTTTATCTTATTTTCCACAAATTTGGCCAAGTGATAATACAGATACGTTAGTTAGAGTTAGAATGATTGAAAATTATTCATATGGTTATCCGCTTTCTGTTTTGTCAGCTCATGTTTCTGCAAGTGTAAATCATCAAACGTTACGTAAGACACCTTTACAAACTCGATTTAATGTATCTTGTTTTGGACTTCTTGGATATGAGTTAAATTTAGTGGATATAAGTGCCAAAGAAAAAAAGAAAATCATGAATCAAGTTAATTTATATAAAAAATATCGTGAACTTTTTCAATTTGGAGAATTTTATCGAGGAAAAACCGGAAATATGCATGAATGGACAATTGTGAATCAAGATGGTTCCATAGCGATAGGTCTGGTTATGCAAGAATGGGTGAATGTCAATCATTCTTCAGAAAAATTCATTGCGAATGGTTTGAATGAAAATAAACTTTATCATTTTTATAATTTAGAAGAGAAGGTGGATATTCGAGATTTTGGAGATTTAGTAAATACACAATCTCCAATTCATATTAAAGATGATTCTTTCATTCAAAATATTGTTGCAAAATATTTTGAATTAGATGGTGAAGTAGAAGATTTAAAAGTATATGGAGATACATTGATGTATTCAGGGATTCCTTTAAAACAGGCTTATTCTGGAACAGGGATATCAGATGAAATTCGTCATTTTCCAGATTTTTCTTCAAGAATGTATTTTATTGAAGAAGTGGATATAAATAAAAAAAGTTGAGGACAATCTCAACTTTATTTTTATAATGGCAGGGGTAGTAGGACTCGAACCCACATCAACGGTTTTGGAGACCGCTATCTTAGCCTTTGGACGATACCCCTAAGTGCTTGTTAATGATATCATGATTTTATACTTTACGCAAGTGATATTTTTTCGATTTGTGAATTGACTTCTCTTTTTAGGTTACATATAATTATCTAGGTATATGGACATACCTAAAAGGAGGCTCTTATGTCAAGCCAAGTAGTTATAGGTACCCAATGGGGCGATGAGGGTAAAGGAAAAATCGTCGATGTATTAGCAGAAAAAGCGGATATGATTGTTCGTTTCCAAGGTGGAGATAATGCAGGTCATACTGTTATTGTTAATGGGAAGAAACATGTTTTACATTTATTACCAAGTGGTGTACTTCATGAAGAAGCAACTTGTATTATTGGTCCTGGGGTTGTATGTAATCCATTTGTTTTGCTTAAGGAAATGGAAACATTGGAAAAAGATGGGTTATCTACAAAACATATTGTCATTAGTGATCGTGCACAAATGTTAATGCCTTATCATCAATATCAAGATGAGCTTGAGGAGCAAGCAGCTAATAATAAAATTGGAACGACAAAACGTGGAATTGGACCATGTTATGCAGATAAATATGCACGTCGTGGCATTCGCTTTCATGAATTCAAGGATTTTGAACACTTTAAGCTTCGCTTAAAAGAATGCTTAGATTTTAAAAATAAATTATTTACAGCTGTTTATAACGGTAAAGCGATGGATTATGATCAAATGGTTAAAGATTTTGAATCGATTTATGATCGTATTATCCCTATGATTCAAGAAACTACTCATTTGGTAAATGAAGCTCTTGATCAAGATAAAACAGTTTTATTTGAAGGGGCTCAAGCAGCTATGTTAGATATAAATTATGGAACATATCCATATGTAACGTCTTCAAGTCCTACAAGTGCTGGTGTTACTACTGGAGCTTGTGTTGCACCGAGTCGAATTAAAACTGTTGTTGGAGTTGTCAAGGCCTATTCAACTCGAGTAGGAGAAGGTCCTTTTGTGACAGAGTTATTAGATGAACAAGGAGAATGGATTCGTCAGCAAGGTGGGGAATTTGGCGCTACTACAGGCCGTCCACGTCGTTGCGGATGGCTAGATTTATTAACTGTAAAACATGCAAATTTAATGAGTGGCTTAACAGATATTGTTATCACGAAAATTGATGTATTAGATCAATTGGATGAAATTAAAGTTTGTGTCGCTTATGAAATCGATGGGAAAGAATACAATTATATTCCTAGTGATCAAGCTGATGTTGCTCGGGCAAAACCAATCTACAAAACATTCAAAGGTTGGAAAACAGATATCACAAAGATGTCTAGTGTAGATGAATTACCTAAAGAATGTCTAGATTATGTTCATTTTATTGAAGATTTTACAGGTGTTCGTGTATCTATGATTTCTGTAGGACCAGATCGTGTAAATAATATTTATGTTCATGAGATCAAGTAATGCTTGATCTTTTTTTGGAGGGTTTATGCAAAAAAAATATTTCTTTTTTGATATTGATGGGACACTAACTGATAAATCTACAGGCGTTATTGTTCCTAGTGCACAAAAAGCATTGGATGAGCTTCAAGAAAAAGGTCATTTTGTTGCGATTGCCACAGGTAGAGCTCATTATAAAGCTAGGGGATTTATGGAGAAAGTTGGACTTCATGATATGGTTTGTTGTGGTGGTGGAGGACTAGTGATTCACGATCAATTGATACAAAATATTCCACTAGATTTAGATAAGGCAAAAGCCATCGCAAAACAAGCTTTATCATTGGGGTATGGTGTTTTATTTGCCTTAGATGATTCGATTAAAGTTTATACGCAAGATCATAAATTTCAAGATCAGGTAGGGGATCGTCAAGAACCTACAGAATACATTTATGATTCAAAGTTAGATGTGGATTCATTGGATGTGATATATAAAATGTACATTTCTATTCCTAAAGAAAAAGAGGACCAGCTTACGCTAAAATCCTCTTTAGGTAATATGCGTTTTGTTCCTGATTACTTAATGTTTCAATATGATGCGAAACATCAAGGAATAATAGACATGATGCAACATGTTCATGGAAAGATAGAAGATGTTGTTGTTTTTGGAGATGATACAAATGACAAAGTTATGTTTGATCCTCGGTGGACAAGTGTTGCCATGGGTAATGCTTGTCAAGAATTAAAGGATTTAGCTGATTTTGTAACAGATGCCAATGTAGATGATGGTATTTATAACATTTGTAAAAAACAAGGTTGGATTTAATTTTCTTTGTGTTTAAAGGTATACATACAGATGGATGCTGCGATTGCTACGTTCAAGCTTTCAAAAGCATCCATTTCAATTTTAACAGTATAATCAGCAGCATCAATCAAGTTTTGATGTATGCCTTCACCTTCGTTACCAAGTATGATTGCGTAACGATTTTTTGGATGAATATCTTGAAGATTGATATGGTTTTCTGTAAGAGCTGTTGCGTATGTTTCTACATCTAGACTGTTTATTTTTTTCAATAAATCGACTTGGATGCAAGGAATATGGAAAATGGCACCTTGACTTGCTTGTATTGTTTTTGGATTATAAATATCTGCACAGCCTTTTGAAAGATAGATACAATCATATCCAAAAGAGTAGGCACTACGAATGATAGTTCCAACATTTCCTGGATCTTGCACCGTATCTAATAGAATAAGATGATTTTCTTCACTTGGTTTATGTTGTATTTTTTTACATATTCCAATAATTTTAGCACTTGAAGTTTGACAAGAGAGTTTATTTAGTACGTTTTGACTAGCATAGATGCAAGGAAAATTAAAAGAATTTATAATCCCGTCAAGTAGATACAGTTCTTGGAGTGCATTGGCTTTTATTGCTTCTTGAACCATATGCTCTCCTTCTACAATGAATAATCCTTGCTTGTCTCTTTCTTTTTTTAAATGTAGTTTTGCGTATTCTTTAATTTTTTTGTTGTTTACCGATTCAATCATAGAATGATAATATCATAAAATACGCTTTCATGTTGAAAAAAAAACAATTGTTTTGTATAATTTTTACTGTTAAAGCGATGAAGAGGACTAGTAATTACATTGCAATTATCTAGAGAGTTGGATTTGTAGCTGGAAGATCCATATAATTTGTACGTAATGAATTCACCTTAGAGTAAGAACTAAAAATTCTTCCGTTTCATACGGTTATCATGAGATTTAAGAGTGTCAATTTAGACGAAGCAGAATGGTACCGCGGCTATTGAGTCGTTTCTGCATCGTCTTTTTTTATTGGAAGAAAGGAATGGATGTATGAAAACAATCGAAGAGCTATTGCAAGAGGCTACACAAAAAATTAATGATGCTGCAGATTCAAATGCACTTAATGATTTACGTGTTTTGTATTTAGGTAAAAAAGGCCCTGTTCAAGAATTAATGAAAGGTATGAAAAATTTGTCGAATGAAGAAAAACCTGCATTTGGACAAAAAGTAAATCAGTTAAAACAAAATTTATCTGGATTAATTGAGGAAAAGAAAGAACAATTAGCAAAGTATGAAATGCAGAAAAAAATTGAATCTGAAAAAATCGATATTACTTTGCCAGGACGTGTTCCAGAAATTGGAAATGTTCATCCGTTAAATCTTGTTAGACAAGAATTAGAAGATTTGTTTATTGGGTTAGGTTATCAAGTTATTGAAGGAGACGACATTGTAGATGATGAATATTGTTTTGAAAGAGCAAATATTCCTAAGGATCATCCGGCTCGCGATATGCAAGATTCTTTATATATAGATCCTAATCGTTTGCTTAGAACACATACAACAGCTATTCAGATGGTGGTTTTAGAGCAAAGCGCACCAAATCTACCAATTAAAGTTGTATGTCCTGGAAAAGTTTATCGTCGTGACGATGATGATGCAACGCATTCTCATCAATTTATGCAGATGGAAGGCTTGGTTATTGGTGAAAAAGTTACATTGGCCGATTTAAAAGGAACTTTAGAGTTCATGGCTAAAAAATTATTTGGTCAAGATCGTGAAATTCGCTTTAGACCAAGTTATTTTCCATTCACTGAGCCTAGTGTAGAAGTAGATGTTACTTGTCATATTTGTAATGGAAAAGGATGCCCAACATGTAAACAAACAGGTTGGATTGAGATTTTAGGTGCTGGAGAAGTACATCCAAATGTTTTAAAAATGGCTGGATACGATCCTGAAAAATGTTGTGGCTTTGCGTTTGGTGTAGGTATTGAACGTGTAGCTATGTTGAAATATGGAATTGATGATATTCGTCATTTCTATACAAATGACAAGCGTTTCAGTTCAACATTTAAACGTTATGAATAGGAGGAAAAGAAATGCGTATATCTAGAAAATGGCTTAATCAATATATGAATGTTCAAGATCTTTCTATTGAAGAAATTGCTACAAAGATTACAAATGCAGGATTTGAAGTAGAAGGAATAGAACGATTATCTCAAGGCACAAATTTAGTGATTGGACACGTTGAAACTTGTGTTGATCATCCAGATAGTGATCATTTGCATTGTACGACAGTAAATGTTGGTGATGAAGTTTTAAATATTGTTTGTGGAGCACCTAATGTCGCAGCAGGACAAAATGTTATTGTTGCTTTAGATGGGGCAAAATTACCTGGTGGTGAAATAAAAAAAGGTGTGATTCGCGGACAAGAAAGTAACGGTATGATTTGTTCGTTGTTAGAACTTGGTGTCGAAGCATCAAGTTTGAGTGAGGAACAAAAAAATGGCATTGAAGTATTGCCTGAAGATGCACCTATAGGAAATAAAGATCCTCTAGCTTATTTAGGTTTAGATGACGAAATTTTAGATATTGGTTTAACACCAAATCGTAATGATTGCTTAGCAGCTTTTAATATGATAAAAGAGGCAGGGGCTATTTTGAACCGACCAGTTGAATTACCAAATTATGATGGTGCAAGTGATTGTGGCACTACAACAAAATTGCATGTCGAGAGTAAAACGGAAAAATGTCCATTATTTTATGGGAAATTGATTAACCATTTAAAAATCGGTCCAAGTCCTAAATGGATGAAAGAACTATTAGCGGCTAGTGGTGTAAAGTCAATTAATAATATTGTTGATATTTCAAATATTGTCATGTTAGAAACAGGTCAACCAATGCATTTTTATGATGCGAAAGCTATCCCAAATTATAGTATCGTAGTGGCTGATGGCTTTTCTGAAGATTATACAGCTTTAGATGGGGTTACTTATAAATTAGAACCAGAGGATATTGTCATTACAAATCAAGGTAAGCCAATTGGAATTGCAGGTGTCATGGGTGGAGATGATTCAAAAATTTTGGATACAACCGATTCAATTATTATTGAATGTGCGATTTTTGATCATGTTTCAATTCGTAATACTGCAAGAAGATTAAATCTTTCTACAGAGGCTAGTATCCGTTACCAAAAAGGAATCGAACCATTGGCAAGCAAGAAGGCGTTGGATCGTGCTGTTCAATTGTTGATTGAATATGCAGATGCACAGGGTATTGAAGAAACTGTTCAATATGGACAAGTTCCTTGGCAACCACGTGTCATTGATTGTACTTTAGATGAAATTAATAATCGTTTAGGAACAGATTTTAATTTGGAAGAAGTTGTTGATGTATTTGCTCGCTTGGACTTTAATCCTGAGATAAAAGAAGATCGTATTTATTGCTCTATTCCAAGTTCAAGAACAGATATGGAAGGAATGGCTGATTTAAGTGAAGAAGTTATTCGCATGTTAGGTTATGATCGTTTACCTAGTACACTTCCTATGATGCCTATGACAGAAGGAAAACTTACTTATAAGCAGAATTTAATGCGAACATTACGTAATTATCTTTGTCAACAAGGTTTACAAGATTGTCTAACGTATACTTTAGTAAGTACAGATAAAAAAGATAATGCGATTTTAAATAAAGATGAAGCAATTGAATTAGCAAGTCCAATGAGTGAAGAAAGACGTTGGATTCGTACAAGTATATTGCCAAGTTTATTAGATGTTGTTTCTTACAATCATGCCCGAAGCGTTAAAAATGTGAATGTTTTTGAACTTAGTGATGTAGCAGGGGTGAACGGTGCTAAAATGCATCTTTCTATTGTGTTGAGTGGATCTTTGCAACAAACACGTTGGACAAATGATGTTTTACCAAGTGATTTTTACACACTAAAAGGATTGTTGGTTTCAATTTTTGATCATATTGGAATCGCAACGCAACGTATACAATTTAAAGAAAACGATTTAGATGTAGATCACTTCCATCCTTATCGCAGCGCAAAAATCATGCTTGGTAAGGATTGCATTGGTCTAATTGGTCAAATTCATCCTCAATATGGAAATGATGTTGATGTGGATGATGTTGTTATGGCTGAAATTGATGTGGATGCATTAGTGGAAACAAAAAAATCCAAGATTAAATTTGTTCCTGTATCTAAATATCCTAGTGTTCAAAGGGATTTAGCTTTTGTACTAGATCGTAGTGTCCCAGTTCAAAAGGTTGTTGATACGATTTTGAAACAAGGACGCTTAAATAAAGAACAAGTGATTCGTGATGTCGAAGTATTTGATGTTTATCAAGGTGAGCATGTGGCAAAGTCAGAAAAATCTGTCGCATTATCTATCACTTTCCAATCAGATTCACATACTTTAAAAGAAGATGAAATAAATGTAGTTTTCGAAGCCATTCTTGATCATATTCAAAAGGATTGTGACGCAAAATTACGTAAATAGTTATCATGGAGTACAATGTCATTCAATTGTACTCCTTTTTTCTTGTAAAGGCTTACTTTGGAGATTAAAATAAAATCGAGGTGTATACATATGAAAAAATATATAATGGCAATTGATCATGGAACTACGAGTACGCGTGCTATTTTGTTTGATAAGAAAGCCAATGTGGTTGGGATTAGCCAAAAAGAAACATCGATTCGATATCCTCATCCTGGATGGGTTGAGCAGGACGCAAATGAGATTTGGTTAGCTGTTTTAAGTGTTATGAGTGAAGTCGTTCTTAAAACAAATGTTAAACCTGAAGAAGTTGCATCAATAGGAATTAGTAATCAGAGGGAGACGACAGTTTTATGGGATTCGAAAACCGGAATGCCAGTTAGTGATGCGATTGTTTGGCAATCTAAACAGACAAAAGATATTTGTCAAGAATGGAAAGAAAAAGGGTATGAGGATATCATTCACCAAAAAACGGGATTGTGCATTGATCCTTATTTTTCGGCTAGTAAAATTGTTTGGCTCTATGAACAAAATCCTAGCTTAAGAGACAATTCCGATATTTTATTTGGTACTATGGATTCTTGGATTGTATATAAGTTAACAGGTGGAAAGGTACATATTACCGATGTGTCGAATGCATCGCGAACACTTTTATATAATATTCACGATTTGAAATGGGATGATGAATTATTACAATTGTTTGATATTCCCAAATCTATTTTACCTAACGTTATGCCAACTTCTTATTGTTATGCGAACTGTGAAAGCTATCATTTTTTTGGTCAGGAAGTACCGATTTGTAGTGTTGTTGGAGATCAACAAGCAGCTTTGTTTGGTCAAGGGTGTTTTTCAAAGGGTATGGTTAAAAATACATATGGTACCGGTGGGTTTATGTTGATGAATACTGGACATGAAATTGTGGACTCTAAAAATGGACTTTTGTCTACTGTTGCTTGGAAAATTGGTGAAGATGTCAAATATGCATTGGAAGGAAGTATGTTTGTTTCAGGAAGTTTATTAAAATGGTTAAAAAATTCATTAAAAATTATTGAAAATTATAAAGATACCAATGTAATGGCAGAATCATGTTCGGATACAAATGGGGTTGTGATTGTTCCAGCATTTGTTGGTCTTGGCGCGCCTTATTGGTTGGATGATTGTCAAGCATGTATAATGGGCCTTACTTTTGGAACAAAACGGGAACACATTGTTCGAGCTGCTCTTGAATGCATGGCCTATCAAAGTAAAGATGTTCTTGATGTAATGGAGAAAGAGAGTGGCATTAAAATTAAAGAATTGAAGGTAGATGGTGGTGCTTGTGTTAATGATTTTTTACTTCAATTTCAAAGTGATTTAATTCGTTGTCCGGTCCAAAGATTTCAAACAGGAGAATTGACGGCCCTAGGAGCAGCGTATCTTGCCGGAATTGCATGTGGTTTCTGGAATGAAAATGAATTAGAAATTCAATTAAATCATGAATTTTATCCTTTAGAAAATGAAAATAGAATGATTAAACTTTATGAACAATGGCGTAGTGCTGTAAGTGCTTGTATGAGCTACAAAATGAAGTGATCATGTGCTAAAATGTATGTATGAATGATTTTTTAACGAAAGATAGAATTAAAGGTATATTTGAAAATCTAGGAATACGTAGAGGATCTTGTGTCTGTGTTCAAATGAATTTATCAAATTTTAGAATTGTTGGAAAAACTTCAACGATTATTGAGGCGTTAAAGGAAATTGTTGGGAAAAATGGATGTATATTTATGCCAACTTTTTCCTTTTCTTCGTTAGATCCGGCTTGCTATGATTCTGATTATTATGATTATTGCGATTGGAAGCTTGTTCGTCAATCAATGTACGGTTATGATGGCGTAAATAGTGATAGTGACATCTATAGAGATGCAACAAATTTGTTTTTGCATAGTGAAGGTGTAATTCGTTCAAATCATCCTGTTTATAGTTTTGGTTTATGGGGGAATATTGATGAAAAAGGTTATTTACAAGAAATCAATGAGCCATTAAGTTTTCAATTTCCTCTAAATTTTATGATGAAGAATAATTCATACAATGTATTAATCGGCTTAGAACCCGAAAATGCACTTTTATTACAAGCTATGGGGCATAGATTGCAGATTGGACAAACTTTTGTCCAGAGAGCTTTTATAAATGCGAAAAAAAATCAAACAAAATCTTTTTTGGTAACAAAGACAAATGAATATCTATGTAAAGATTTGCTTGATGGCTGTTTTATTCAACAATATGATATCGAAAATAATAGTATTTATTCTTTGTCACTTGAAAATAACTGAATAAATAATTTTGATATTTCAAATAATGTTTCCTTATCTTCATTAGAAAAACGGTTAAAAATATCAGAATCTATATCTAAGATGGCATAGAGTGTGTCATCTTTTTTTATTGGTATACATAGTTCTGATTTACTTTGATAATCACATGCGATATGTCCATTAAAGTTATTTACATCATCAACTTTTTGAATATTTCTAGTCTTGGCACAAGTGCCAACAACTCCTTTTCCATAAGGTATACGTGTGCATGCGATTTTTCCTTGGAATGGACCAAGAGTACATATCTTATTTTTTTCATCACAGATATAAAAACCCAACCAATTAATATGTTCAAGTTCATGAAAAAGTAGAGCAATTAAATTAGATATATTAGAAATGGAAGGTAAGGTATAATCAATAATTGATTCTGCTTGTTTATATAATAGAGTGTTCATTTTATCACCATGAAAATAATACACTAAATTTTATATATTTTATATTGAATTATGTAGTTTTTTTAAATACAATAGAAATAGATAAAGCGGTACTTCGACAGTTGCAAATCTCTAAATGTTGCTAAAACGGCTTAACTGCCGC
>CAVGPK010000046.1:0-14882 GCA_963631155.1 bacterium
TAGAAATTGAAAAAAGTCGTCAAACTTATTTACTGGAAACACAAACAAAAGATGATCGAATTTCTGAATTAGAATCTGAAAATCAGAAATTAAAAGAAATCGAAGAAAATTATAAACAAAATTTAGAACAAATTGAAGAATATAAGAAAAAAGAAGAAGAATATAATTCTAAATCCTTCTTCTATCGTTTAACTCATAAATTTTAATCATCCATTGCTCTAGCAATTTTGCTAGGGCAATTTTTTGTATATTTCATATGAAAAGGAGTAAGGAATGTATTAAAAAATGATATTCCATCGTGATCACAACTGTATTCATATTCAACTTCGTAATCAGTATGATTTAAATACGTTGTTTTATCAGCACATATCTCTCCTTGCTCACACTTTAATACTTTTCGATCTGTAGTAAATGTTGTGATTGGTTTTACTTCTTTAGGAATTCCATATTCTTTCATCCAACCATCGATCTCAATATCATCAATTTTATGGATATCATTTGTTTGGATTTCTTTTTCATATTCATAATGAGTATAGTCATCTTTTTTTATTTTCAAAGTAAATATATGCTGGTTTCCTATTGTACGAATTCGCATTGCACCTTTTTTATTTTTAATAGTTTGATTGTCATCATCGTAATATGTATTTGTTTGAATTATGTTTTTTTCAAAATCATATGAATGAATCATATTTTCATATATTTCCTTCGTTACTAAAATTTTAAGTTCTCTCTCTATATTATTGTACATTTATATCACCCATAATTATGGTACAATAGTTTCATGGAAAGAGGAAGTTTAAGATGAAATTTAATATTGTAGAACGTGGAGATGAAAATTCAAAAAAAGTAGCAAAAGATTTGAAACAGCGTCTTGAAAAAATTGGCTGGATCTATGATACAGATAATTTCTTAATGTTGTTTTCTGTTGGAGGTGATGGTACATTATTGCGTTCTATTCATACATATATAGATAAAATTGATCAGATTCAATTTTTAGCCATTCATACAGGTACTTTAGGTTTTTTTACGGACTACACACAAAATGAGTTAGATCTGTTGATATCTGATTTACAAATAAATCCTTATAATATTGATTCTTACCCCCTATTAGAAATGAAACTTCCTCAAGTTAATGATAAATTATATGCTTTAAATGAAGTACGAATTGAAAGTTTATCAAAAACTTTAGCCCTTGATTTATATATTGATAATGAATTTTTTGAAAGTACAAGAGGTTCCGGTATTTGTGTTAGTACACAGATTGGATCAACGGGCGTTAATCGTGCTTTAAAAGGAGCTGTTATCGATCCAGGTTTAAGGGTATTAGAACTATGTGAAATTATGCCTATATCTCATAAAGGCCATCATTCTTTAAAAAATCCATATATCATGCAAGAATCTAGGCAAATTACTGTTAAAGGCGATACTCTATCATTTGCTCATGTTTGTTATGATCATTTGGAAAGAAATTTAGATTCAATTAGTGAAATTCATATTTCACAAAGTAATAAAAAAGTGCGATTTGCTCGTTATCGCACTTACTCTTACCTAAAACGTTTAAAGAATTTATATTAATGCTTAGGACGATGTATATTAATATGTATCGTCTTTTTTGTTGCCGGCGAAATATTATAAATAATCGCAAATGAAATAAAATAAGAAAGAGTAGAACTACCACCATATGAAATTAAAGGCAATGTAATACCTGTAATCGGTAGTAATCCGACAATCATTCCAATATTTTGTAGCTGTTGATACATTAACATCGCAACAACGCCTACTACAATCAATTTATCTTGTCTATTTTTTGTAGTATACGCAATTTTACACAAATAGATATCCAATAAAATACAAATCAGAAGAATAAAAGTTGTACCTAATAATCCAAAGCATTGCCCAAACGCAGCAAATATAAAGTCAGTATGAGCTTCTGGAATTGAAATGATATTTGCCTGAAGTCCATATCCCGTAAGCCCGGCACTACCTAATGAAAGTAAAGCAGTATATAATTGATTTGAGCTTCCTAAAATGTAGCTTTCTGGATCAAGCCAAGCATCAATTCTTTGTAGTTTATAAGCGGAAATAAATTTAGATAAAACATCTGGATATTCAAAATAAAGAAACAGGAAAGATCCTAATACAGCTACAATCAATATAAATATAACAATAATATATTCTTTTCGAATCCCACTACAACATACAAGAACAAAGATATTAAAAACAATGATAATACATACTCCCGTATCTGGTTGAAGTAATATTAATAATAATGGTGGAAGAATAAGTTTCATTATTTTAAGTAACAAATAAAAATCTTGTTTATAAGTTGGATTTTTATACTCATTTTGATGATCTACAATTATTTGTGAAGTCATCACAATAAGAACAATTTTGATAAATTCACTCGGTTGAAAACTACCAATAACCGGTAATACAAACCAGGAAATTGCTCCATTTGTTTCACTAGCAAAAGGAAGTGTATATCCTGTGAAGTTTTTTAATAAACGGGAAAGAAAAAGATATATTAAACAAATCATTAAGATTAGATAGGCTTTTTTCATAAATTCATAAATCTTTTTATTCTGTATTTTTGACAACAAGAATAAAAAAACAAAACCAATGATAAACCAAAAAGCTTGTCGAAACATATAAGAATAACCAGACCCAGTTTTTATTAGATTTATTGAATTATATAACGCAAAACAACTGGTCACTCCAAATAATAATAGTATTAAAAGAAAACCAATATCAATTTGAATTGTTTTATTCTTCCATTGAATGGTTTGTTTCACTGAAGACATCCCCCTTTAATGTTTAGACTAAGTATACCATATTTATAAAAAAAATTTGGTATAATAGTCGTGTTAGGAAGTTGAAAATTATGGCAGAAAAAAAATATACACCAATGATGCAACATTATATAAAAATGAAAGAAGAGAATCCAGACGCAATTCTTTTTTATCGTCTAGGCGATTTTTATGAAATGTTTTTTGAAGATGCAAAACTTGTATCGCAAGAATTAGATCTAGTATTAACTGGTAGAAGTGCTGGTGTTGAAGAAAAAGTACCTATGTGTGGCATCCCTTATCATGCAGCAAATTCTTATATTTCTCGATTAGTAAAAAAAGGGTATAAGGTTGCGATTTGTGAGCAATTAGAGGATCCATCACAAGCAAAAGGTCTAGTAGATCGCGGTATTATCAAAATTATTACACCAGGAACATATATGGACTCTGCTTTAGATGCCAAAAGTACAAATTATATGGCATCTATTAGTATTTCAAGCTTTGATATTGTAATTTTATATGCAGAATTAAGTACGGGTGAATTAAAATATCAAACCTTACAACGCTCTCTTGTTTCATTACAAAAAGCAATTTTAGAACAAAATGTAAGTGAATTGATATGTCCAATGTCAATTGATAAAAAATGGATGCGAGCTTTGGAAGAAATGGATAATGTACTTTTATCGAAACATAAAAAAGCAAGTATCGATCCACAAGATATTCCTCTATTAAATGGGAATGAATCTCAAACTTTAGAAGAGGCATTTGCCTTATTGATGGCCTATTTAAAAGATACACAAAAACAACATATCGATCATTTTTTACCTGTAGAATCTATGGATAAAGATAAAGTTCTGATTATGGATTTTGAAACAAAAAAACATCTAGAACTTGTAACTTGTCAATCAAATAATACAAAAGCCGAAAGTTTATGGCAATTCATGGATAAATGCCAAAGTGCAATGGGATCAAGATTATTAAAGAGATGGATCGAATACCCATTAATCGATGCTTCAGCTATTTCGAAAAGACAAGATGCGATTATGGTACTTAAAAATAATTTCATTTTAAGAGAGGAATTAAAAGAACATTTGCTCTATGTATATGATATGGAAAGATTGGCGAGTAGAATGGCTTACGGAAACGCAAGTCCTAGAGATGTTTTACAATTGGTGGCAACTTTAGAGCATGCGAAACCTATATTAGAATTGTCAAGTACTCTGACATCGTATCCAGAATTTTTAACAACACCAAATTGTCAAGGATTATATAATGAAATTAAAGATGCGATAATCGAAAATCCACCATTAACACTAAAAGAGGGTGGTGTATTTAAAGATGGCTACAATAAAGAATTAGATGAAATACGATTACTAGCGAAAGAAGGAAAAGATTTTATACTTGATTTAGAAGCAAAAGAACGTGAAAGAACAGGTATTAAATCTTTAAAAATAGGATACAATCGTGTATTTGGTTATTATATTGAAGTAAGAAATGGAAATTTAGAAAATATAAAAGAAGAATTTGGGTATCATGCCAAACAAACATTGGCAAATGCAACACGATTTGTTACGCAGGAATTAAAAGAAAAAGAAGAAATGATTCTACATGCACAAGAGACAAAGGTGAAAATGGAAAATGAATTGTTTTCTAAACTACTAGAAAGAATTAAAAGTGAACTATTTGATCTTCATTCTTGTGCACAAGCTTTGTCAACTATTGATGTTCTTGTTTCATTAGCAACGTTGGCAACAGATAAAGGCTATATTTGTCCTTCTTTTCATGTTGAAAATGAGGTGAAAATTGTTGAAGGAAAACATCCGATATTAGATGATCGAATGAAAAAGAAACGTTATGTATCGAACGATTGGATTATGCCTCAAGAACAACATATTCAATTGATTACTGGACCAAATATGGGAGGTAAGTCAACATATATGCGTCAAAATGCGTTATTGGTTGTGATGGCACAAATGGGAAGCTTCATACCTGCAAAGGAAGCACAACTTCCAATATTTGATCGTATCTTTACGCGTATAGGAGCGAATGATGATATACTTACCGGAAAAAGTACATTCATGGTGGAAATGATGGAAGCGAATGTAGCGTTAAGGTATGCAACAAAACATTCTTTGATCTTGTTTGATGAAATTGGTAGGGGTACAGCCACCTATGATGGAATGGCTTTGGCACAGGCAATGCTTGAATATATTGATGAAGCAATTGGTGCAAAAACTTTATTTTCAACACATTACCATGAATTAACAGATATGGAAACTCAACATTCTACTATGAAAAATGTTCATGTTGATGTGCGAGAAGACAAAAATGATATTGAATTTAGATATCGCGTAGTCGATGGAAAAGCTGATAAATCTTACGGTATTAATGTTGCGAAATTAGCACATCTTCCAAAAGTAGTATTGGATCGTGCCGCGCAATTGTTGGCAGGATTTGAAAATCAGGATCAAAGTCAAAATTATCAACCAAGTCTGTTCGTGATGGATCAGGTACAGCCAGAAAAATCGAAATTACTAGAACGACTACAAGAATTGGATATTGATTCAATGAGTCCTAGAGAAGCGTTGGATTGTTTATATGAATTAAAAAAGCTGAGTGAAAAAATAGAATCTTAATCTGAAAGTCATATGAATTGAGGTGAACAAATGTCAAAAATACATATTTTAAGTGAACATTTAACAAATATGATTGCGGCTGGAGAGGTTGTAGAAAGACCGGCTGGAATTGTCAAAGAATGTGTTGAAAATAGTATTGATGCCAAGGCAAGTGTAGTTGAGGTTGAAGTATTTCAAGGTGGAATCGAGCGTATTGTGATTACAGATGATGGAATTGGAATGGATAATGAAGATGCACATCTTGCTTTTATGCGCCATGCGACAAGTAAAATGCATTCAGAAGAAGAATTATTTAATATTCAAACAATGGGATTTCGTGGAGAAGCTTTACCAAGTATTGCCTCAGTTGCTCAAGTTGAACTACAAACAAACGACGGAAATGGTGGAACTTTATTAAGATATAATTATGGAAGTTTAGATGTAGATGAAACATGCTCTTGTCCTAGAGGGACGAAGCTTGATGTTTCTGGTTTATTTGTGAAAACACCTGCTCGTTTTAAACATTTGAAAAGTATATCGTATGAATTTTCTGTGATTGCAGATTTAATGAATAAAATGGCATTATCTCATCCCAATATTCGTTTTATTTTATCTCATGATGGTAGAGTTGTATTTCAAACAAGTGGAAATGGGAATATTCAAGAAATTTTATATCAAATGTATGGAAGAGAAGTTGCTGAGAATGCGATCGCATTTGAGGGAAAAAATGCCGATTTTCATATTTCTGGTTATGCCATTCAACCTAAAATTAATCGAGCAACAAAATATTTTATGTTTCTTACATTAAATACACGTTTAATTCGTTCAGTTCCTATTCAAAAAGCAATCATTGATGCATATAGTGATTATATGCCACCAAATCGATTTCCTATTGTGGTTTTGCAAATGGAGTCAGATACACAACTTGTAGATGTCAACGTACATCCTAATAAATGGGAAGTCAGACTATCAAAACAAGGGGAAATGTTAGAACTTGTAAAAAGGACAATTCGGGATGCTTTAAATGAGTCATTACGAACAGTTGAAATTCAAAAAAAACCAGTAGAAAAAAAGATTGTTACTTTTGAACAACCTGAATTTAATTATTCTTATTCAGCACCTGTTGTAAAAAAAGAAACTTTTCATATAGAAGAGAGTTTTAAAAATTATAATAAAGTAGAAGAAAAACCTATTGTAAAAGTACAGGAACAACCTATATCTTATACTATTCCCAAAAAGGAAGAGGTACATGAAAAGAACGGAAAAGGACCTGAGTTTTTTAAACATCTTCAAGTTCTGGCTCAATTACATGATTCCTATATTCTTTGCAGCAATGAAGAAGGTTTAGTAATTATAGATCAGCATGCGGCACAAGAAAGGTATCATTACGAACAACTTCAAGAGACTTTATTGACAAAATGTACACAAAAACAACCTTTGATGATTCCGATTCAATTGGATGTATCAAGTGATATTTTGGCTCAATATCAAACTATAAATGACACAACAATTTATTTTGGGTTTGAATTCGAACCTTTTGGGACAGATCAGTTAGTGTTACGTGAAATACCTTTATGGTTCCATGATGTGGATCAAAAGAAATTTTTACAAGATTTGATAGATTACTTTGCTGAAAATAACTCGGTTGATATGGCAATGCTTAGAAAACATATGATTGCGACAATGGCTTGTCATAGTTCTATTCGTTTTAATCGTCCTTTGTCTATGCTAGAAATGAAGCAGGTAATTTTAGATTTACAAAAATGTAAGCAACCTTATCATTGCCCACACGGAAGACCTACAGTTATTGTGATGAGTGATGGAGAACTTAGAAAGGAATTTGAACGTGGATAAACAAAAAGTACTAGCCATTGTTGGACCGACTGGAATTGGGAAGACATCTTTATCCATTTTTTTAGCCAAACAATTGAATGGTGAAATTATTTCTTGTGACAGTATGCAAGTATATAAAAAAATGGATATTGGTACCGCAAAAGTTACAGAAGAAGAAAAACAAGGAATTCATCATGAGTTGGTAGATGTACAAGATTATAGCGAACCCTATAATGTAATGATTTTTCAACAAAAATGTCGAAAAGCGATTGACGATATCGTTTCTCGTGGTAAATTCCCTATCTTGTGTGGAGGAACAGGTCTTTATTTAAAGGCAGCTTTATACGATTATGAATTTGAAGAAGAACAAGAAGATAGTGAATATAAGAAATATTTAGAATCAAAAACAAATGAAGAGTTAGTTAAAATGCTAAAAGTTGTGGATGAAAAAGCTTTAGAAAAGATTCATCCAAATAATCGAAAGCGTCTGATTCGTGCATTGGAAATTTGTCACAATGGAATGACAAAAACGCAAAGAGAAGAGATTCAAAAACATGAACCTATATATGATGTGTATTTTTTAGGTTTGGATGTGGATCGTGAAATTTTACATGATAGAATCAATAAAAGAGTAGATATCATGTTTGAAAATGGTTTAGTAAATGAGGTTCAAACTTTATTTAGTAATCCTGAAACATGGAATTACACAAGTTTTCAGGGGATTGGATATAAAGAATTTAAAGATTATTTTTTAAATAAAAAAGACTTGGAACAAGTAAAAAAAGATATAAAGACACATTCAAGGCAATATGCAAAAAAACAATATACTTGGTTTAAACATCAAATGCCGGTACATTGGTTTGAATCTGTATCAAATGAAGCAATTTTACTAGAGGTAAAGGAATGGGTATTCGATGAAGATTAGTGAGAGAACGGAATTATTATTTGGAAAAGAAACTATTGAAAGCTTACATGAAAAAACAGTAATGGTTGTTGGTGTTGGTGGGGTTGGTTCAATTTGTGTAGAATCTCTTGCACGAACAGGCATTGGACATTTAATCCTTATTGATAAAGATTGTGTTGAAGAAAGTAATATAAATAGACAATTAGTAGCTACTTTAGATACGGTGGGCCAAATAAAAGTAGATGCTCTAAAGGAAAGAATTAAAATTTTAAATCCAAATTGTCTTGTGGATACGTATGCCTGTTTCTATGATAAAGATAAAAATGATGAAATTTTTAGTCAACCTATTGATTTTGTGATTGATTGTATTGATTCGATTTCTTCAAAGAAAGATTTAATGCAAGCATGTATTGAAAGAAATATTCCATTTCTTTCAAGTATGGGGATGGCAAGAAGAATGGATCCAACAAAATTAGTTGTTACTGAAGTTGAAAAAACAAGTTATGATCCAGTCGCAAAACAGATTCGTCAATGGAAACGAAAAAAACGAATTAAAAATAAAATATGGGTCGTTTGTTCAACAGAACCGGCGGGGCCTGTTGAAGCAGGTAAACCATTACCAAGTGCCATGTTCGTTCCGGCAAGCGCAGGTTTATTATTAGCAAGTACTTGTATAACTCGATTAAGTATGTAAAAGGGTGTGATTTTCATATGAAAACTGTTTTTATTATGAATCCTAAATCAGGAAAGAATAGTCAATACGAGTTGATGAAGGAGATTAAACAACATTTCCAAGGAAAACAAATTATTATCGAAAAAACAAATGGTCCTGAGCATGCGACTTTTATTGCGAAAAAATATGCGATAACAAAAGAACCGACACACTTATTTGTTTGTGGAGGGGATGGAACTTTGCATGAGGTTATTAATGGTATTGTGGGTTGTGATAATATTTTTCTTTCTATTTTACCAATTGGTACAGGAAATGATTTTATAAAATATTTTGAAGATAGAACAGTGGAAGACTTTTTGGATTTATCAAAATATGAAAATCCAGAATATAAGGATTGTGACGTATTAATGGTGAATGGAGAATATGCGATTAATACTGTTTCATTTGGATTTGATGTTGAGGTGGCTAAAAAGGTGAATGAGATCAAGGCAAAGCATCCCTCAAAAGGTATTTTACCTTACGTTTTAAGTGCAATTATAAGTTTGAGAAAACCCATTGGAGAAGAATATCAAGTTCAGATTGATACGAAAAAACTACCAAAAAATAAATATGGTTTATTGGTTTTTTGTAATGGTAAATACTATGGAGGCGGTTTTAAACCGTGTCCAAATGCGGATATTTCGGATGGTTGGATTGATGTATGTATGGTTAAGGATATTAAACGTAGTCAGATTGTCCGTTTTGCGAAAAAATACTTAGAAGGTACACATACACAAATTCCTTCATTGATTTCCATGTATCAGTCAAAAACGGTTCATTTGGATACCGATAATGAATTGGTATACGCAAACTTAGATGGTGAGGTAAAGGGGTTTAAAAATCCTACAATTGAAATTGTAAATAATGCTTTACATTTAGTTTTGCCAAATTGTCAAGGTTAACGAGTTATGGTACAATATTAAAAATTTTTATAGGGAGTGAATAGAAAGAATGGATTCTGATTTAGGAATAAAGATCCTTGAATTAATTATATTATTAGCTTTGTCTGGCTTTTTTAGTTCAGCTGAAACATCAATGATTTCAGTAAGTAAAATTCGATTGCGCACATTAACTGAAGAAGGGAATAAGAGAGCGGATTTAGTTTTAAAGATTTTAAATCAACAATCAAAAATGTTGAGTGCCATACTGATTGGTAATAATTTAGTCAATACTTCAGCGGCAAGTATTGCTTCTTTGATTGCGTATTCTTTTGGTGGTGCAGCCGTGAGTATCGCTACCTTCATTATTACTTTTTTAATTCTTGTGTTTGGAGAAATAACACCGAAGACATGGGCTACAAAAAAGGCAGAAAGCTTAAGTTTAGCTTATGCTCCTATTATTATGTTACTTATGAATGTTTTTACACCTGTAATTTGGTTTGTGAATTTATTCAGCAATCTATTGCTGAAACTATTAGGTGTTAAATCATCCGATAAAAACCCATCTATGACAGAAAGCGAACTACGTACTATTATGGATGTAAGTCATGAAGCAGGTGTCATTGAAGAAGATGAAAAGGACATGATGAATAATGTGGTTGATTTGGGGGATGCCAAGGCGAAAGAAGTTATGGTTCCTAGAGTTCATGTAGTGATGGCCGAATCAACAAGCTCATATCAGGATTTATTGAATATTTTCAGAGAAGAGCAATTTACACGTATTCCGATTTATGAAGATAAGATCGATAATATTATTGGCCTTGTGAATATGAAAGATTTGCTTCTATATGATGATTTAACTCATTTTAATATCAAAGATATTTTGCGTAAGCCATACTTTACATATGAAAACAAGAAAGTTTCAGAATTGTTGGTGGAAATGAAACAATCTACTTTCAATTTAGCTATTGTCATGGATGAATATGGAGAGCTTGCCGGTATTATCACATTGGAAGATATTATTGAAGAAATTGTTGGAGATGTTCATGATGAATATGATGAGCACGAAGAAAATAATATTCGTCAATTAAGCAAGAATGTATACGATGTGAAAGGTTATCTGAGTTTACATGATTTGAATGACGCCTTAGATTTAGAATTGGATAGTGAAGATTTTGACTCGATTGGTGGTCTTGTCATTGATGCACTAGGAAGACTTCCACAAACAGGGGATGAAACGACACTTCATAATGGAATTAAAATCCGTGTCTTGAGCATTGAAAAAAATAGAATCGAAGAAGTAAGATTAATCTTACCAGAAGAAAACAAAGAGGTTGTAGATGATTAGACTACAACTTTTTTATTGTTTTATATAAAATTTGTGGATACAATATTGTCAAGTCAAGATTTTATAAAATTTGGCGGTTTTACATGTTTGTTGGTAGCGAAGAAGAATTAAAAAAATTAAGAACATCGCCAATTGGATTGTTTATTTAAATGAAAGTGTGAAAGGGATTGGAATATGAAAAAATTACTGAATTTATTGTTCGTGTTTGTACTGTTTATGACGAGTGGATGTTTAAATACAGCAGATACTACAAATACGGAAGCACTAACGTTTGATATCACTAAAGGTGAGTCTATGAATAGTGCGGTCTTAGATACAACTTTGGATGAATTTACAGAAGATGGCTTTGATTTAGGAGATAGTTTAAACCTTGAATTTTCAGATGGAACTAAAATCAAGGATGTACCTTACATAAATGGAAACTATGTAAGCTTAGGAAGAATCATAGTTGTATATTCAGAAAGTAAAGATGCAATTTCTTTATCAAGCTGTTACGGAAGCTTTTTTAGTGCTATTGATTATGAAGATGGTATGACATGTGAAATTACATTAAATAAGAAAGCCAAATATTTAGATTTATACAATACATTTAAGGATGGCTATTCATTAGAAAGAAGTGATTATAATAGTGATATTGAATTCGCTAATTTCAGAAATGTCTGTGTAGGCAATATGAAAGAAAACTTTATCTATCGTGGAGCCTCACCGATTGATGAATCTAGAAATCGTGCTTCTTATGCGAATGCTTTAATTGAAAGTGTAGGTGTTGGCTGTGACATTGATTTGGCGGATTCAAATGATCATTTTGAAGAATGGTTTAATAAAGATTCTTTTAATTCAGCTTATGTAAAAGAATTATATGAACAAGGAAAGGTAGTAACCTTATCAATGAACACAGATTCTACTTCAGATAATTTTAAACAAGGTGTTAAAAATGGCTTTGAGTTTATGCTTAATCATGAAGGGCCATATTATATTCATTGCATAGAAGGAAAGGATCGTACAGGAATTGTATGTATTCTTCTTGAATCTTTAGCTGGTGCGACTTATAAAGAAATGAAAGAAGATTACATGACTACTTATGTGAATTATTATCATGTAGAAAAAGATAGTGATATCTATAATTTTATGGTCTGTGAATTGTTTGAAACAATTTTACAAAAACTATATAACATTGATAGTGATACAACTTTAACAAGCTATAACTACAAAAAAGCGGCAAATGAATATTTGTTAGGGTGTGGCTTAACTGAGGAAGAAATAACAAACCTAGTTACTCTAATTTCTAAATAAAAATGAGATGCATTCGCATCTCGTTTTTATTTTTACTCAAATATCGCATGTCCAATACGAACAGTATTCGAACCGTGCTTTAAAGCTAATTCATAATCTTGAGACATACCCATCGATAATGTGTCAATACCTTCATACTTGTCTTGTAGTTCAAGATAGAGTTGATGCATTTGTTCAAATTCTGACTCAACTAAATTTATATCACTCGTATGCGTAGCGACACACATAATACCTTTGATTTGAATGTGTTTGAATTGTTGAAGCTCTTCAATAAAGGATTTCGCATTCGAAAATGGATATCCTGTCTTATTTTCGTCTTGTGTTGAAATCTTCAATTCAACCAATACCTTTTGGATGATATTTAATTTACTTGCTTGTTTTTCAATCTCCTTAGCTAATTTTATAGAGTCTAAACTTTCAATCACATCCACTTTACCAACGATATATTTCACCTTGTTTGTTTGGAGATGTCCAATAATATGCCAAGTGTATTTTGGATCATATTTTTCTAAAAATTCCTGGACGCGATTTTCTCCAAATGTTGTGAGTCCTAATTTGGCGACTTCATCAATCTCTTCTTTTGATCTTGTTTTTGATACAGCAATGACCTGATAGTCATGCCCTTGTAGTTTTTCTATTAAATTCTTATTCATACATACAAGTATAAACAATTAAAAGAAGATGTCAAAATCAAAAACTTATCTATGCGATAAAACATAAGTAAGTTTTGTTAGAGTTGCCTATTATAGAGGTGTACTGGATGAACATATAGACCATAATATTATTCAAAAAATCAGAAAAAGCAAAGAAAAAAGATGCCAAGATTAATTCTTGAACATCTTTGAGAAAATAAAACGAATAAATGGTCCACAGTAACAGATTTGCCAGAAAAAAGCCATTGGAAAATTAAATACAACTGTCATAAACCAAATCGCAACAAATTGACTTCCGGCTGCTTTAAATAATAGAGTAGCAACAAAGCTCATTGTTGGACACATGATACAAACGATGTAAAAAGAAATTGCTAAAGTTATCGCAAAAGGACGATCCTTAGGTGTAACAACTTTAAAGGCAAGTTTATGAGCAAGATTATCAACAACAAAGAACTCTAAAAGAAATGCCACAGGCCACATGATGACAAGCTCATGAAAGGCATCTAAGAAAACTTGGTTGTTCATTCCTTTAATATTTAGTGCGATGTTGTAACAAATCATGGCATAAACCATTAGAAATGACATCATTAATGTGAAAATCACATTTTGAAATTTTGTTTTTGGCATAATAAAAACCTCCTCAAACTTTTGTGTTGTTCAGCTTAAGCAGGTTTCCAATTTCACCAAAAGTACAGGTAAGATAATATCATTAAATTAACGGAAAAGTCAAAATAATTGTGAAAATATCATTGGATTGATTTTTATAAAAGGATCCGTGATGAATATCCATCATTTTCTGAACGCTCTTTAATCCAATTCCATTGCTCTCAACCTGATCTAAATGTGTATTTATACTATTTGTGAATGACAATTTATATGCATTATTTTCAACCGTTTCTTTGATAATCACATCCTTCCATGGATCACAATATTTTTGGATGTTTGAAAAAATATTGTTTAAAATCCTTTGAAGCATGGCCTGACTTGCAAGAATACTCACTTGATTTGTACAAGAAGAATATTCAATATGTAAATCCATCTCTTGCAGAAAGGTGATATGATCTTTGATTAATGTTTGAATCGTTGAAATAGAAATAGGCTCTAATTCAGCACTATATTCTGTTGAATACACTAACGAATATTCAAACATCTTATTGGATAAATAGGAAATTTCTTCTACCTTATTTAAACATTTTTGTAGGTAAATATCTCTTTTATCTACATCATTCATCTGCATATTTAAAATTTCTAAATACCCCTTTAACGTCGTTAACGGCGTACGTAAATCATGAGATAAGGATGAAATTAAATCTTGATTCGCTTTTCTTGCCTGTTGATCATTTTCCATCGTATGCACAAAGGCAATTCGCATTTGATTTAAATCACTCGCTAATTTTCCAATCTCATCCGTATCTTCAATCTTGATTTCATGATTCCAATTCCCAATAGCTAAACTAAAAACATCTTCTTGAAGCTTTTGAATGGATTGCACTCGTTTTTTTATGAAACTTTGAAGGATGATCATATAAAAAGAGAAAGAAATTGATAAACAAATAATCATATATGGCAACTGCATATTTACAAGTGGATAAGAAGTGACATAGAGTGTCGCGGTTTGATTTTTGAATTTTAAAGGATATGAATAATATAATGGAGAAGAAATAACCTCTTCATCAGCCTCATAAATCATTGGATTGATTGTGCTTTTCCCAGCAAAATAAGTATCATCATCTGAATAAATGTAATAATAAGCATGATTTGATGAAAAAGACTTCAAAATCTGATTGATTTCTTTCTTGTTTTTTTGGTTCAAAGACAAATTTTTGGTTTGTTTTTGCATATTTTTGACTACACTATCAT
>CAVGPK010000047.1:0-404 GCA_963631155.1 bacterium
TATATTTATTTTTCATATATAAAAAGTTCTAATTTATTCGATTATATTTCTGGAAAAGTCATTTTTTCGAGTCAAGAAGAAATAGAAAATGAATATAAACAGCTAAATGAAGAAAATGTATCCTTTATTCAAGAAATGGTGGTAGCCAATCAATATTTGCCAAAATATTCCATGATGCATGATGTATATTCATTAGAAAAAGAATATGACATTCAAATGTTTCACGAATTTTTAGATTTTAAAGAACCTGTCCTATCCAATGTTTATCCTTTAGAAAAAGTAGAACCATCTTTATCTTCCATTCAAGGAGATATTATTTATTTTTCTTTAAATGAAGAAGATACAAATAGAATTCAACTTATTTTAAAAGATAATCCTATTCAAAAAGCTATTCAATATATAGA
>CAVGPK010000047.1:469-14862 GCA_963631155.1 bacterium
GTATATGAAGATATTTCAGTTTATACCGCTAATGAGTTATTAAAAAAATCAAATTCGATTAAACGATATGAAAAAACATTTAAAAAAGGTCAAGTTCTAGAAAATGTATTAGAACTGCAACCAAATGATTATGTAGTACATGAACATTATGGAATTGGACAATATGTAGGAATCATAACACGTAAAAAAGATAAACGAACATTAGATTATTTACATATTATTTATAATGGCGGAGACGAATTGTTTGTTCCGTTATCACAATTCCAACTTGTTAGAAAATATGTTTCTAAAGAAGGGGTTGGAATAAAATTATCACAATTAGGTTCAAATAAATGGAAAAACACAAAAGAAAAGGTATCCCAAAAGGTTGAAGAGATTGCCTCTCGTTTAGTTGAACTTTATGCGCAAAGAAATGAAGACATTGGCTATGCATTTAGTAAAGATGATGCTCTTCAAAAAGAATTCGAAGACAGTTTTGAATATGAAGCAACGCCAGATCAAGTCATCGCAACAGAAGAAATTAAAAGAGAAATGGAAAAACCAAAACCCATGGACCATCTTTTATGTGGTGATGTTGGATTTGGAAAAACAGAAGTAGCTATGCGAGCTGCCTTTAAAGCTATTTCCAACAATAAACAAGTAGCTTTATTATGTCCTACCACAATTCTTTCTATGCAACATTTTAAAACATTCTCAAAACGATTTGAAAATGTAGTAGCCAATATTCGTGTCGTCAATCGATTTGTTCAAGAAAAAGAAATTAAAAAGACGAAGGAAGATTTAGTAAATGGCAATGTAGATATTGTGATTGGAACACATAAATTATTGAATAAAAGCTTTAAATATAAGGATTTAGGCTTATTAATTATTGATGAGGAACAAAGATTTGGTGTTGAACATAAAGAAAAAATCAAAGAAATGAAAAATTCTATTGATGTATTGTCTTTAAGTGCAACTCCAATCCCAAGAACTTTACAGATGTCTTTAATTGGAGTTCGTACGATTTCTCAATTAAATACACCTCCTTTACATCGTCATCCTGTACAAACATATGTGATGGAAAAAAGAAATAATGTAGTTAAAGAGATTATTCAAAGAGAACTATCTCGTGGTGGACAAGTATTTTATTTATATAATCGTGTGTCGAATATATATTCTGTAGCTAATCAAATACAAAAAATGTTTCCAGATATAAAGATTGCGGTTGCGCATGGAAAAATGAATCGGGATGACATTGAACAGACAATGATTGATTTTGAAGAAGGAAATTATCAGATTTTAGTTTGTACGACTATTATTGAAACTGGATTAGATATTGCGAATGCGAATACAATGATTATTGAGGATGCAGATCGATTTGGATTGTCACAACTTTACCAAATTCGTGGGCGTGTAGGTCGTAGAGAAAAAATAGCGTATTGTTACTTATTGGTACAACCGGAAAAAGAATTATCGGAACAATCGCATAAACGATTAAAATCGATTAAAGAATTTACACAATTGGGAAGTGGATACAAAATTGCGATGCGTGATTTAACCATTCGTGGAGCTGGTGATATGTTAGGACCTCAGCAGGCTGGCTTCATTGATCAAGTTGGTTTAGATTTATATTTGGAAATGCTTGCGGATGCGATTAAGAAAAAACAAGGAAAAGTGGTTGAAAAGAAGCCAGAAAAAGTGGCACAAGTTCAACTGGATGGATATATTCCAAAAGTTTTTACAGAAAATGATGGAGATAAATTGGAATTGTATCAACATATTAAGAAAATTGAAAATGTAGATCAATTAATAGATTATGAAAATCGTATTGAAGATTTATTTGGTAGAATACCTAAGCAAGTTAAAAATCTATTTGAACAGAAAAAATTGGATTTATTTGTGAATTTAGATATTGTTGATGAATTAAAAGAAACAGATAATGCGATTATCATCATAATGAGTGAGACTTGGACTCGAAATTGTGATGGGGTTAAATTATTTGAAGCCATTAATAAGGTAAGTCGTAAAATTAATTTAAAACTACAAAATGGTAAAATCACAATTATGATGAATAAGCGACAAAAGAATTATGCAGATCAATTAATGGAAATTATTAAAATATTGGAGGATGAACAATATGCGTCTAGATAAATATTTAAAAACAGCAAGAATATTAAAACGAAGAGAAGCTGCCAAAGAATTAGCTTTACAAGGACGTATTTGGGTAAATAATCGAGTCGCAAAACCAAGTACAGAATTAAATATTGGAGATCAAATTCGAATTCAATTTGGTACAAGAATAGTTACAATTCAAGTTTTGGATATTCAAAAACAAGTTTCTAAACAGAATGCGCAATTATTATTTGAAATTATCCGTGAAGAAAGAATTGAGAGTGATCAAGATGATCAAAAAAACGAATGAAACAAAAGTATTAAGAGATCCCATTCATGGCTATATTCATGTGAATGATCAAGTGATTTGGGATTGTATTAACTCAAAAGAATTTCAAAGATTGCACCGAATTCATCAATTGGGGGGAGATTTTCAAGTTTATCATACGGCAGAACATTCTCGATTTTCCCATAGCTTAGGTGTTTATGAAATCGCAAGAAGAATGATGGAAGAAGTAAATTCAATTTCTGAATCTTTAAGTGAGTATGAAAAAGTTCAAATATTATGTGCAGCCTTGTTGCATGATTTAGGACATGGCCCTTTCTCTCATTTTTTTGAAACCTTGTCAAAGAAACATCATGAGGATATGACTTGTGATTTAATTATGGATGAAAGTACGCAAGTTCATCAGGCTTTAGATAAAGTGGATAAAAATCTAGCGAAAAATGTCGTAAATATTTTAAAGCATACCCATCCTAAAAAAATGATGAATCAAATCATTAGTTCACAATTGGATGCAGATCGAATGGATTATTTATTAAGAGATGCGTATGAGACAGGTACAAGTTATGGAACTTTTGATTTAGAAAGAATTTTACGAACATTACGAGTTAAAAATGAATCTTTATGTGTTAAAAGTACAGGTATGCATAGTATAGAAGACTATATTATGGCTAGATATCATATGTATTGGCAAGTGTATCTTCATCCAGATGCCAAATCATATGAAAGTATGATTTCATTGTTCTTTAAAAGATATGAGAAAGTAAGAAATATTGACGTATTTGAACCTTTAATGAAAGGTGAATTAAATGTGAAAGAATTTTATTTGATGGATGAAATGCGTATGTTTTATGGTTTTCAACAAGCACTTGATAGTTCAGATAAAATATTGTCAGATTTTGCGGACCGAATTTTAAATCGTAGAATTTTTGATTGGATCGAGGAACCTAGCTTAGAGAAAACGAATGAAATTAAAAAGAAAATTGAATCTAAAGGATATCCTTTAGAATACTATTACTATGAGGAGATTTCTCAGTCAAAACCGTATTTGCCTTATACAGAGGAGAATGAAGATCAAATCATATGGCTATTAAATTCAAAAGAGGAATTGGTTTCCTTATCGAGTGAATCTGAAATTGTTAGGGCTTTATTAAAAATAGAGAATAAAACGAACAAAAGAATTTATTTTCCAAAGGAAATTATGGAATAATTATGTTTTTTTAATTTTTTTCTTGCAAAAAAGTCATAGTATGTTATTATGCATTAGCTATGAATACTCAAATACATTTGTTTGATAAAATATCAAATCAAACCATATATAAAGGTGTTGCTTATTTTAAGGAATTAAAAAATGGAGGATATCAACTTCAATTTAATGAGGGTGAACATAAATTTACATGGAATGTATATGAGGGTGGCATATTGATTTATAGTGAATCTCAAATGCTTGTGAAATTACCTTTAAGGCCGAATCGAAAGACAAAAGGGCACATTGAAACAACGTTTGGAGTTATTGATATAGAGTGTGAAACAAAATATTTTTCTACACAATCTGATCGTATAGAAATAAAATATACATTGCTTCAAGGAGATGAAAAACAACATTTTCATTTTATCATGATGATATATAAGGAGGGTACGTATGCAATCCATTGAAATAGAATTAAAACAAGCGATTGTTTTAGCTGTAAAAAAAGCCTTTGATCAAGATTTGGAAATTCAATCTATCGTAGTAGAAACACCAAAAAATAAAGATCATGGAGATTTTTCAAGTAATATTGCGATGCAATTAACGCGAACATTACATCAAAATCCAAGAAACATTGCCCAAGCTATTGTGGATGCTTTTGATTTAGAAATGGTTTCAAGTGTTGAAATCGCCGGACCAGGATTTTTAAATTTCACCTTATCAAAAGACCGTTTTTCAACTGTTATATCAGAAGTACTAGATAAAAAAGAAAGCTATGGTCAACAACCAGATAATGGAATTAAAGTGAATTTAGAATATGTAAGCGCCAATCCAACTGGATCTTTGCATTTAGGACATGCCAGAGGTGCGGCATGGGGAGATAGCTGTTCCCGTATTATGAAAAAGGCAGGATATGATGTTACACGTGAATATTATGTCAATGATGCTGGAAATCAGATCACAAATTTAGCTTTATCTTTAAATGCACGTTATCGTCAAGCTCATGGTATTCCTACTGAAATTGGTCAAGATGGCTATATGGGAAAAGACGTTGAAGAAAAAGGGTATGAATTGGCTAAATTGTACCCAGATACATATTTAGAACCAACAGAAGAAAATTTGAAGTTCTTTAGAAAAGAAGGAATTCAATTCGAATTGGATAAAATTAAAAAAGATTTAGATGAATATCGTGTCCATTTTGATGTTTGGTCTAGTGAACAAAGTATTCGTGATGCCGGAAAAGTTGAAGCTTGCCTTCAACAACTTGCCGATAAAGGATACACATATGAATCGGAAGGTGCATTATGGTTTAAAACAACGGAATTTGGCGATGATAAAGATCGTGTTTTAAGAAAAAAAGATGGTTCTTTAACATATTTAGTTCCAGATATTGCATATCACAATGATAAATGTCAAAGAGGATTTGATGAATTGGTAGATTTCTTTGGTGCTGATCATCATGGCTATATTCCTCGTTTAAAAGCAAGTATGACAGCTTTAGGAAATGATGCAGATAAATTACATGTTGACATTATTCAAATGGTTCGTTTGGTTTCTAATGGAGAAGAAATGAAAATGTCTAAACGTTTAGGAAACGCAACAACAATTAATGAATTATGTCAGAGTGTGGGTGTTGATGCAGCTCGATATTTCTTTGTTCAAAGAGCTTTAGATTCTCATTTAGATTTTGATATCGAACTCGCAAAGAAAAAATCAAATGAAAATCCAGTTTATTATGCACAATATGCACATGCACGTATGTGTTCGATTCAAAAACAAGCGCAAGATATTGAACTTGCGACATCATTTGAAGATTTGACAAATGAGAAAGAAATTGAATTAATGAAATCTCTACAAGAATTTAATAAGGTGATTGTCGATACGGCAAAAACACGTCAAGTTCATAAGATGTGTCATTATATTCAAAATCTCGCAAGTAAATTCCATAGTTTCTACAATGTATGTAAAGTTGTTGATCGTGATAACTTGAAATTAAGTTCACAACGTCTTGCTTTAGTAAAGGCAACACAAATTGTTTTAGCGAATGCATTAGATTGTATTGGTGTAGAAGCTGTTGAATCAATGTAAAAAATAAGGAGTTTTATTGTATTATGAAAAAGTCTATGATTGAAATTGCTTACCAAGTATTATCGGATCATAAAAGTTCAATGCCATTTGTTGAACTTTGGACAAAAGTAAGTGAAGAAATGGGATATTCTCAAACTCAATTCGAAGATAATATCGCCCAATTCTACACAGATTTATCTCTTGATGGTCGATTCTTTAATATGTCAGGAAATGCTTGGGATTTGCGTTCACGTCACACGTATTCAGAAAGTGTAATGGATACGGATTCAATCGCAATCGATGAAGATGAAGCAGATGAAGATGATGAAGAATTGATTGAAGATGAATTAGACGAAATTGAAAAAGAAACAGAAGAAGAATAAAAAAATCAGAAAATTCCTGCTTTTCACGATTTATTCACATTCGATTGGTAAAATAGAAGTGGAAAGGAGTAGGAATGCAAAAAATCTGCTTTACGCAGATTTTTTTTCTTATAAAAATTTGTTAAACTAGAATGTAAGGAGACTTATATGTTTAAAAGTATTTCATATGTAGTTAAAGAAAATTTAACGAATTTATATCGAATTTATAGTATCGCAAAATATGAATTATTGGCAGACATGCGAGATTCAAGGTTTGGTATTTTTTGGAATTTCGCCTCACCCGCCATTCAAGTATTTACTTATTGGCTCGTTTTTGGCGTAGCCTGGGGAAGAAGTGATCAAACATATCGAGGAATCACAGTTCCTTATCTTCCTTGGCTTGTAGTTGGTTTTGCGGTATGGTGGTATATTCGACCATGTATTACAGATGGATGTTCGGCTGTCTTTTCTAAAACGAATGTGATCACTAAAATGAAATTTCCAGTATCGGTTTTACCTGCTACTGTGTGTTTGAAAGAATTATTTAATCATTTTGTGATGTTGATAATCACATTTATCACTTTATTATTAAGTGGTTATACGCCCACTTTAAATTGGTTATGGATTATTTATTATATGTTTTGTGCTTTTATGCTTGGAGAATCTATTTCTTTAGTTTTTTCCGTGCTTACAATGTTGTATCGGGATGTAAAGAAATTTATCGCATCCATCATGCGTATGTTTATGTATTTTTCACCAATCTTATGGGATTGTCACTTTAAGGATACTGTTCCTTTTGCATCTATTTTAAATAAGCTTGTAAAAGCAAATCCAGTATATTATATTATTCAAGGCTATAGAGATGCGATTTTTTATGGACGTAATGTTTTGAATCATCCTGCAATTACGCTTTATTTTTGGTGCCTTGTCTTCGTGATCTTTGCGCTTGGCTGTTTCTTAATGTACACATTCAAAAAGAAATTCATTGATATGATTTAGGAGATTTTATGGCAAAAGAAGAATATGCAGTTGAAGTAGAAAATATTTCAAAGATTTATACATTACGTAATAAGAATAATCAATATAAAACAGATAAGAAGGAATTTTATGCACTGAAAAATGTTTCTTTTAAAATAAAAAAAGGAGACGTTGTGGGAATTTTAGGAACAAATGGTTCCGGTAAATCGACTCTTTCATTATTATTATCGGGTATTTCAGAAATAAATAGTGGAACCATGAAAATCAACGGAGAACAAGCTTTGATTGCGATTAATACAGGTTTAAATCAACAATTAACAGGTTTAGAGAATATTAATGTGAAAGGGGCTTTAATGGGCCTTAGAAAAAAAAGAATTGAAGAAATCACAAATGATGTGATTGATTTTGCAGAATTAGGAGATTTTTTGTATCAACCCGTTAAAAAATATTCATCTGGTATGAAAAGTCGACTTGGATTTTCGATTTCTCTGGCATTGAATCCGGATATCTTTATTGTCGATGAAGCTTTATCGGTAGGAGATAAAGGATTCGCAAAAAAGTGCATGAAAAGAATGATGAAACTTCGTGATGAAGAAGGAAAAACCATTTTTTTCATTTCCCATTCATTAAGTCAAGTTCGAGAATTTTGTAAAACAGGTATGTGGATTGAAGGCGGACAACTCGTTGAGATGGGGGAAATCAATCAGGTTTGTGATGATTATTCGGCCTATGTTGATAAGTTGGATGCGATGAGTAAAAAAGAAAAAAAGAAATTTTTGGATGAAAAATTTGAACATCGTTTATTACCAGAAAAAAAGAAATCTGGTTTATCAAAACTATTTAAATAGTTAGAAAGGGTTATTATGAAAACAGTTATAACATATGGAACTTTTGATTTATTTCATGTAGGGCATTTAAATTTATTACGTCGAGCCAAAGAATTAGGAGATTACTTAATTGTGGCAGTGAGTAGCGATGAATTTAATTTAGGTAAGAATAAAGTTTGTAAAATCAAAGATACAGATCGCATGAAAATAGTAGAAGCCATTAAGTATGTAGATAAGGTGATCCCAGAAACAAGTTGGGAACAAAAGATTGAGGATGTAAAAAAATATAATGTGGATGTTTTCGTTATGGGAGACGACTGGAAGGGAAAATTTGATTTTTTAAAGGATTATTGCGAAGTGGTTTACTTACCGCGAACAGAAGGAATTAGTACAACTCAATTGAAAGAGGAATTAAAAGGTTAATATGAGAACAATAAGTATTATCCTTCCTTTCTCAAAATATAAACATTATTTAAAAGAATGCTTAGAAAATTTAGCACAAAGCACATTTAAAGATTTTGAAGTTTTATTAATTTTAGATCATCCAACAGAAAATATTGATGATTTATTGGAAATGTATGATTCTATCTTTGATTTAAAAGTATTTCAATTATCCGATTCCTTAAGTGGAGTTGCGGCTTGTCGAAATGTTGGAATTGAAAATGCGAGCGGAGCTTATATTTATTTTCTAGATAGTGATGACTATGTTTTAGAGGACACGCTACAAAATTTAGTGAAATCCATTAATTATGATGTGGATTTAGTGTATGGTCATGTTAGTCATACATGGAACAATAAGGCAAATTATTTAAATAAAATTGCCAATAAAGAAATCGATGAAGAAGAATTAGAAGAAAAAGAAGATCGACGCCAACAAAGAATTTCTAATTTTGCAGATTATGCAAAAAAAGAAATGGATGAAGAAAAAGCAAAAGCCGTTTATTTCTTGTTAGATGGAAGAAAAGGGATTCGTACCTTTTCGGTATTAGGAAATTTATACAATCGTAATTTTGTGTTACGAAATAAAATTTTTTTCTATGAAAATTTTAGATATTATAGCGATATGACTTTTATGTGTCCATTTTTAGAAAAAATGAATACTGTATTATGTGTAGAAGATGCGATTTATGTAAAACGCAAACATAACGATCCTATTAACGAACCTGCTTTGCAGCAAGAAGAAAATGATAATCGATTTGAAGAAAGGTGTGCAGCTATTGAGTATACTCGTACTTTAATTTCGAAAGATGGAGTTATTCGATATTGTTTAGATCGAAAAATTGTAGCTTACTTTGTATCGAGAATGGCTAAAAAGATTCGTCGAAGTAAAGATGATTTATGGCGCACAGTTTATTTTGATAGAATTGCCAAAACGATGGATGATTTACATCCAGATGTGATGATACATTTCAAAAACAATTCGAAGCGAATGGTAAATTGTTTAAAAAATAGAGATTTAAAAGGCGTTCAACATTGTGTACGAAGAAAATTAGGAATTAAGAAATTCTTTAAAATCTTTAAAAATAAGAATGTTTTATATAAATTGGCCTACTACCATATTTTCTCAAAGAAACCAATTCAAGAGAATGTAGTCTTATTTGAAACGTTTATGGCAAAAAACTATTCGGATAGTCCTAAATATATTTATGAATATTTAGCTAAGACATATCCTGGTAAATATAAGTGTGTATGGGCTTTAAATGATCGCAATGAAGTTCCTTATGGGGCTGAGGTTGTGAAACGTTTTTCATTTGAATATGCCTATTATTTAGCTGTAAGTAAATATTTTGTGTTTAATGTAAGACAACCATTATGGTATCGAAAAAGAGAAGGACAAGTCTTTTTAGAAACTTGGCATGGAACACCATTGAAAAGGTTGGTGTTTGATCAAGAAGAAGTTACGTCTGCTTCGCCTAAGTATAAACAACAATTTTATCGTCAAAGAGCAGAATGGGATTATTTAGTGAGCGCCAATCCTTTTTCGACTGAGCGTTTTAAAAGTTGTTTTATGTATGAAGGAAAAATGCTTGAATATGGTTATCCAAGAAATGATATTTTATATTGGGACAATAAGGATGAAATCGCAAAAAAATTAAAGGAAAAGTTAGGTATTCCGGTAAATAAAAAAACGATTCTTTATGCTCCTACTTGGAGAGATGATGAGCATTATGGTAAGGGACAATATAAATTTACGTTGGCTTTAGATTTGAAGTTAATGATGAAACGATTATCGGATGAATATGTTGTTTTATTAAGAACGCACCATTATATTGCCGACAACATTGATACAACTGGATTAGAAGGTTTTGTGTATAACTTAAGTAAATATGATGATATTAGTGAAATCTATTTAATAAGTGATATTTGTATTACAGATTATTCTAGTGTCTTCTTTGATTTTGCGAATTTAAAACGTCCTGTTTTATTCTATACATATGATATTGATAAGTACAAAAATCAACTTCGTGGCTTCTATATTGATATGAATACAGAAGTTCCAGGACCCTTACTCTATACAAGTGAAGAAGTTGTTTGTGCAATCGAAAATATTGAATCGATTCAAGAGCAATACAAAGAAAGATATGATGAGTTTTATGAACGTTTCTGTTGTTTCGATGATGGAAATGCCAGTAAGCATATTGTAGAAGAAATTTTTTGCTAGAGAGGGAAGGAGGAATAGTTTATGAAATTATTGAGGATGATAAAAAAGATAGCTGGAAAATGCATTCGTATCGCCTATAAATTAACGTATCGTTTAGTTCGTGTAGATGAAAAACTTATTATTTTTATTTCCTTTCATGGTCGTGGCTATTCCGATAATCCTAAGGCAATATATGAACAAATGAGGCAGGATCCGCGCTTTCACGATTATCGTTTTATTTGGTTTATAAAGAAACATAAAGAAAAAAATATCCAGATTCCTGGAGCTGAAATTAAGGAATATTTTAGTATTCCTTATTTCTATTATATGTCGAAGGCGAAATATTGGATTGTGAATTGTAAGCTACCTACCTATATTTCAAAAAAAGAAAATCAAATCTATCTTCAAACATGGCATGGAACACCTTTAAAACGTTTAGCCCATGATATTCATGTCAGTGAAGACACAACTTTTTATCGTTCTGGGGTAAGTTATGAACAGATGTGCCTTTCCTATGATGTAGATGTGGCTCGTTATAATTATATGATTAGTCCAAATGCCTTTTGTACAGATGTTTTTCAAACGTCTTTTCAAATTAATAAAGAACGCTTAATTGAGACGGGATATCCTCGAAATGATTTTATATCAAACGCAAATGAGGAACAAATTCTTGCGATTAAGAAAAAATACAATTTACCTATCGATAAGAAAATTGTGCTATATGCACCGACGTGGAGAGATAATTCTTATGTAGCTTCTGGGTATACGTTTGAATTGAAGGCAAATTTTAAAAAGTGGAAAGAAATTTTAGACCAAGATACGATTGTGGTATTTAAGCCGCATTATTTGATTATAAATACATTTAAAGATGATCCAGATTTATCGGATTTCTTATATTCGATTCCTGCTGAAGCAGAAATTAATGAATTATATGTGATTAGTGATGTATTGATTACAGATTATTCGAGTGTATTCTTTGATTATGCGATTTTAAAAAGACCTATTTATTTTTATATGTATGATTTAGAAGAGTATGCGAGTGATTTAAGAGGCTTCTATTTGGATATTTATAAGGATTTACCTGGATCCATTTATAAGGATGAAGAAAAGATGCTGGTGGATATAAAGGAATGTGTTTTTGATTATTCTAGATTAGAAAAATTTAATGCGTACTTCAATAATCACGAGGATGGAAACGCATCTAAGCGAGTAGTTGATATTTTATATAAGGCAGGTCATTAGTATGGGTCTACAAAAGCTAATATTGAATATAGCCTTAGAAATTGTTCATATTTTTACCTTTTTTTTGCATCCTAAAAAAAATCGAATTACTTTTATTAGTTTGACACAAAAGGAATTAAAGAGTGATTTTAAATTATTGTATGAAGCATTAGAAAAAGAAAATAAGTATGATTTACATACGATTTTAATGGAGTTTGAGAATAGTCCTATATCTAAGATTCATTATTTTTTTAATTGTTTGTATCAGTTGATTGAAATCAAACAATCTTCTCTGGTTATTTTAAATGATAATAATTATATTGTTTCTCATAAACTTCCTAAGGGTGTCAAGGTTTTACAGATGTGGCATGCGTGTGGGGCTGTAAAAAAATTTGGTAATCAAATTCAAAGAAAGTATCCTATTCGTAACTATAGTTATGTACTTTGTAATTCTGATTATTGGAAGAGTGTATATAGCCAAGCTTTTCATGTGAAAGAAGATCAAGTGATTTGTACGGGTTCTTGTCGGATTGACACATTGTTGAATGAAGATTATCGTATGGAATTCTATGAAAGATATCCTGAATTGATAGGTAAAAAATTGTGCTTATATGCTCCTACTTTTAGAGGAAATATCATGGATGGATTTCGTATTCAATCGTTTGATTTCACAAAAGTAAAAGATTTTGTCATTTTATATAAGTTTCATCCATTGCTTGGAAATATTGAATATCCAGGGGGTATCAATATGAATCAGGAGGATTTATATACATTGATGCAGGTCAGTGATTGTATGATTAGTGATTATTCTAGTGTTATTTTTGATTATTCTCTTTTAAATAAGCCAATGATTAGTTATATTCCGGATGTAGATTCTTATTCTAGTGAAATAGGATTGAATGTGGATTATAAAAAGGATTTTCCAGGCCCAATTTGTATGAATGAGGATGAGTTAGTCGAAGCATTAAAATTAGATCATTATGATTTTGATAAGTTAAAAAGATTCCAGGAAAAATATATGAAGTATACGGATGGAATGAATACGAAAAGGGTTGTTGAAAAAATTTATGAAATATTTTCAAAAAACTATTGAAACTTATGAAAATGTTTGGTATTATGTTGTCAACACGTTGAAATGGAAGAGTAATTCACTTGTGTTTGGCTTAGAGAGATGTTGTTTGGTGTAAAACATCGTAAACTTTGGGAATGAAAATCACCATGGAGTGGCTATATCGATAATGTAGATATAGACGTAAGTCTAACGATATATAGACTAGATGTGATGGCATCGATGAGGGCATTCAATAGAATGAAAAAGAGTGGTACCGCGGAAGAATAAGTAATTATTACCTTTCGTCTCTTTAGTTGTTAATGACAACAGGAGACGGAAGGTTTTTTGTTGTTGAAAAAGAAGGAGAAAAGTTATGAAAAAAGATCAGAACAAAAAAGTTAAAGGTTCATGGGCTGTTGCTTTTTCGGTAGCAACAACAGCTTTTGCAGCCCATGCCGGTGGAGGATTTGCGACAGGTAACCAGGAAAATACATGGTTTGTATCTCTTGGTTGGGTTTGTATCATTGGTGTGGCGGTTGCTATGTTGATTTTGGCACTTACGATTCGCGAAGGTCAAATCATGATGAATTCGCGAGGTTTAAAAACGTATAAAGAATTGTTTGAATGTTTATATCATCCGTTTGATAAGCTAGAACTTTTATTTGAATTATTCTTTAATATCATGGTTTTAATGGTTGTTGCTTCTTGTATTTCTGGAGCTAGTAGTGCTTTAAACCAATATTTCGGATTAAATTATTATGTAGGAACTTTATTGATTGGTGTTGTTGTTTTATTTCTTACTATCTTTGGTGTTGATTTAATCTTAAAGGCTAGTACTTATATGGGAATTGTTATCTTGGTTTTAGCTATATGTACATATGCTTATGGACTTTTCCATGGTCATAATTTATTATCTTCTATGCGTTTAAGTTTTGGTGAACTTGGATGGAGTCAACTTGGTAAGGCTGTTTGGAATGGTATTACTTATTCTGCATTCCAATGGGTTACAGTACCTGCTATCTTAGTTTGTGGAACAAGTGTTTTAAAGACAAAACAAGATTGTGATCGTGCTATGGGATTAACATTTACATTAAATATGCTTGGTTTAGGTTTAGCTGTATTGATGTTATTCTGTTGGCAAGGTGTGTATTTGGCAGATCCTAATGGAACTACATTGCCAACATTGACAACTTTGAAATCATTTGGTGCAGATTGGTTACTTGTGGTTTATGGTCTAGTATTGTTCTTATGTTTAATCTCAAGTGCTGTTTGTGTTATCTTTGGTTTTGTGAATCGTTTTGAAAATGTACAATTTCTTCAAAAAGTTGAAAACATGCAATTAAGAAGAGGTTTAGTATCTGCATTTATCATGATTGTTTCTATGACAATCTCATTTGTAGGACTTACAAATGTAGTTAAATATGGATATGGATATTGTGGTTATTTAGGAATCGCAATCATCATCGTTCCATTATTGACAGTTGGCTTCTATAAGAACCGTAAATTTATGGCTGAGAATCAACAAGATCCAAAAGTATCTTTTGTGGAGGCATTAGAGGAAGAATAAATAAGTGAATATTTGAGGGAGGAGCAAGGCTTTGGTTTAGATCAGGGCCTTTTCTTTTGATCCCGAATTGTCAAGTTAATTGCAACACAGTTGAATAGTAGACTTCATATGGTGTT
>CAVGPK010000048.1:0-14781 GCA_963631155.1 bacterium
GGTATATGGGATAAATATAAATCTTTCATTTTGTTGAATGTGATCATTTATTTAATTTTGCTTGTTGTTTCAAAGAATATTTTGTTTGTTTTATTAGCAATGATTGTTGATACTTTAGCGGGATTGTTTTTTAAAAATCGCTTTGAAAAGAAAAAAGTATTATTTGCGTTGAAAGGAGAAATTTAAAATGAAAGCTATTGTTGTGGATAAAATTCATAAACAATATCATAATCATGTCATTTTTGATAATTTTTCTATGGAAGTTGATCTGGGCAGCTTTGTGGCCATACAAGGAGCATCTGGATCGGGAAAATCCACTTTATTAAATATGATTGGATTATTGGATAAACCTGATTATGGTGATATTGTCGTATTTGGAAACAAGAATGTTGTTCCTTTCTCAAGACAAGCCAATCGAATTTTGAAAAATCAAATTGGATATTTATTTCAAAATTTTGCACTCATTGAGAATAAGACAGTTTTCAGTAATTTGAATATGTCAATTGATCATTTTACATTTTTGGATAAACAAAAGAGAATTTCACAAGCTTTAGAAGAAGTAGGACTAAAAGGATTTGAAAATAAAAAAATTTATGAATGCTCAGGTGGAGAACAACAAAGGATTGCCCTTGCACGATTACTTATAAAACCTTGCGAGTTAGTTTTAGCAGATGAGCCTACGGGAAGTTTAGATGAAAATAATAAAGAAATTGTTTTTCAAATTTTAAAAGATATGCAAAAACAAGGAAAAACAATTGTGATTGTTAGTCATGATTCTCAACTTGTTAGTCGTGCAGATAAAATTATAAATATTTAGTGCATTTGTGAAATTAAAATGTATATATATAGAATATTGTCCTTCAGTTGTTGTTTTTAATTAAAAAAAGTTGAATTATGTTACTTTATCCAATTAAAATGTAAGTGATTGGAGAATGATTATGCCATATGAAAAATTAGATTCTATTCGAATTGGAAATATCATCAAAAGTATTCGAGTTGAGAAAGATATTCCTGTTAAAGTAATTGCGAGTAATTTACATGTTTCTGCATCTACTATATCTCAATTTGAAACTGGGAAAAATTACGCTTCTATAGAAAGGTGCAAGGAAATATTTTCTGTGTATGACTGTCCATTCGATTATAGTGCGGATTTTAATGAAGTACGAAATAAACTGTATTCCTTTTATGAAAGTTATTCTCAAGCAAATGAGGCTTCCTTATTTATTAAAATGAAGTCATATTTAGAGACTAAGAATGATTTCTATTCTTTTGGAAGATTTGAATATGTTCTTATTTTGTATCTGTATGCGATAATTAGTGAAAAGCTTTATATTGTTGATCAATATAATTTGGATAAAATAATAGAATGTGGATTTTCTTCACTTGATTCAAAAGAAAAATCAATTTATATGGATTTAAAGAGCACATATTATTTTTGGAAAAATAATATTACTGAATCAAAGAAATATGTATTAAAATCGCTCGAATTTAATTCTCATAATTTTATGGCGAATTATCATTATGGCATTATCAATGTGCGTAATGGATATTTCACAATCGCATCTGAATACTTAAATTCTACGGCCATTCAAGCTATAAACTTAGTGGCTTTTGAAAGATTGCTTTATATTACGCTATGTAAATCTTTACTGTTGCTTCATACTTATCAATTCGATGAATCCTTGCATATGAATTTAAATCTTTTAAGTGAAAGTGAAAAGCGAAAAGATGCGCGACTTGAAAAAAGTGTGAAATCAAATATTGTCTTTAATTATTTGATTCAAAAAAAGTATGATGAGTCGTTAAAATGGTTAAATTCAATCGATGAATTGTATTTTGGACAAAGAGAAATGATTTATAAAGTCTTTTTATTGTATCAATCAAAACAATATGATTCATGTAAAGTGTTTGTAAAGGCGTATTCTGAACGATTAAAAGAGTCAAAATATGATATTCTCTTTTTAAATGGGTTAAAATATTTGATGAATCATAAAAAGGAAAAAGCCTTGCGATGTTTTGAAAACTGTTATGAGTTATCAATAGAAAATGGAGAATTAGATAATGCGATGTTTAATTTAAGATTTTTAGAAGAATTGTATTATAAGTTTAAAAGCTTGGAACAAATACAAAGAGTCTATGATCTTTTAAATGAATTTCATAAAATATCGCATTCAAAAATTGAAATAGAAAAGATTGATTTATCTCTTTGATGAAAAAATTTACAATTTGTTTGAAAAGGTGTTGAAAATTTACATGAAAAGATTATAATAGATGCATAAGCGTTGAGAAGAAGGAGTACAAAAGAGAGTCTTCTAAAGAGAGATAACATTTTGGTGAAAGTTATTGTAGATATCTTTTGGAACGTGTCTTGGAGTTATTGAGTCGAAGAATTTGAGGCTTAATCGTGAATTCGCGTTAAGAATGAGGTGTCATCTGTATAGGCAGATGGAATTTTGGTGGTACCGCGTAGTTTACGTCCAATCGGTTTTGATTGGACTTTTTTTGTGGTAAGGAGATGATGATATGGAAAGTGATCGACGAAGTCAAATTAAAATAAAATATATAATTTTTTCATATTTAGAAAATAGAGGAGGAACTTATCATGAAAAAAACGTATAACAAGGTCGTATTAGCATATTCTGGAGGATTAGATACATCGGTATTAATTCCATGGTTAAAGGAAACATATCATTGCGAAGTTATCGCTGTAAGTGGTGATGTAGGACAAAAAAGTGAATTGGAAGGATTAGAAGAAAAAGCTTTGGCAACAGGAGCTAGTAAACTATATATTGCCGATCTTAAAAAAGAATTTGTAGAAGACTATATTATTCCAAGCATGCAAGCGGGAGCAAGTTATGAAAGCTATTTATTAGGAACTTCCTTTGCACGTCCAATTATTGCTAAAAAATTAGTTGAAATTGCAAAAAAAGAAGGGGCAGATGCGATTTGTCATGGCTGTACTGGAAAAGGAAATGACCAAGTACGTTTTGAATTAGCAATTCAAGCTTACGCACCAGAAATGGATGTCATTGCACCATGGAGATTCTGGGAATTAAATTCAAGAGAAAAAGAAATTGAATACGCAAAAGCTCATAACATTCCTTTAAAGATTACAGCTGAAACAAACTATTCAAAAGATAAAAACCTATGGCATTTATCGCATGAAGGTTTGGATCTAGAAGATCCAGCTAATGAAGCACCACTTGAAAAAGAAGGATTCTTAGAACTTGGTGTAAGTCCTAAACAAGCACCAGATACTCCTGAATATGTTACATTGCATTTTGAAAAGGGTGTACCAACAAGTGTAAATGGAAAAGAAATGTCATGTCTAGATATTATTGAAACATTAAATGAAATTGGCGGAAAAAATGGCATTGGAATCTTAGATATCGTTGAAAACAGATTGGTTGGTATGAAATCAAGAGGTGTATATGAAACACCGGGTGGAAGTATTCTATATGCAGCTCATGCAAAATTAGAAGAAATTACATTAGACAAAGATACAGCACATTATAAACAACAAGTCGCATTAAAATTCGGTGAACTTGTTTATGATGGAAAATGGTATACACCATTAAGAAAAGCTTTAAGTGCTTTTGTATCAACTACACAAGAAACGGTTACTGGGGATGTGAAATTACAACTTTATAAAGGAAATATCATTCCAGCGAGTGTGACTTCTCCTTATTCTCTATACTCAAGTGGAATGGCTACATTTGATGAAGATGATTGCTATGATCAAGCAGATAGTGCTGGATTCATCCATTTATTTGGACTTCCATTAAAAGTTAGAGCTTTAAATGATAAAGAATTATTTGATAAAACTGGAAAGCATTTCCCAGAAGTAGAGTAGGTGATTGCATGGCAAAAATGTGGGCAGGAAGATTTTCAAAATCAACCGCAAAAGAAGTCGATTCATTTAATACCTCCTTACCTTTTGATTGCCGAATGTATAAACATGATATTCAAGGATCTATGGCACATGCAACGATGCTTGAAAAACAAGGGATTATTACCAATGAAGATTTGAAGTCCATCTTAGGTGGACTTCAATCCATTCTTTCGGATATCGAATCAGGTAATCTTTCTTTACAAGCTGATTGTGAAGATATCCATATGTTTGTAGAAGAAGAATTGACAAAAAGAGTAGGGCAGGCAGGCAAGAAATTACATACAGCTAGAAGTAGAAATGATCAAGTCGCATTGGATATGCGTCTATATGTAAAAGATGAAATTGTAGAAATCAAAACATTGATTAAAAATTTATTAGCTTGTTTGTGTTCTTTAGCTAAGAAAAATTTAGATACCTATATGCCAGGATATACACATCTTCAAAGAGCGCAACCCATCACTTTTGCACATTGGTGTATGGCTTATGCGAATATGTTAAAGCGAGATATAAAACGTTTAAATAACACATATGAATTGATGAATGAGTGTCCTTTAGGATCAGGAGCATTAGCAACAACAACCTATCCGATTGATCGTGAATTTACAGCCCAAGCTTTAGGCTTTGATTGTCCTATGGACAATTCTTTAGATGGCGTTAGTGATCGTGATTATTGTGTAGAACTTGCGAGTGATTTATCTATTGTGATGATGCACTTATCTAGAATGAGTGAAGAAGTAATTGCGTGGTGTTCATTGGAATTTCACTTCATTGAATTGGATGATGCTTATTCAACTGGATCATCAATTATGCCACAAAAGAAAAATCCAGACATTTGTGAATTGATTCGTGGTAAAAGTGGTCGTGTATTTGGAAATTTAAATACTTTACTTGTCATGTTAAAGGGACTTCCATTGGCGTATAATAAAGATATGCAGGAGGATAAAGAGGCTTTATTTGACAGTATTGATACGGTAAAAGAATGTTTAAGTGTATTAACACCTATGCTTGAAACGATGACGGTATGCAAAGAAAATATGCACCAAGCCGCATTACATGGATTTATTAATGCGACAGATTGTGCAGATTATTTAGTAAAAAAGGGATTGGCTTTTCGTGATGCGTATCATGTGGTAGGTCAAATTGTTGGTTATGGAGTTAAAGAGCATCTTGCGATTAATGAGATGAGTGTTGAAAAATTGAAAGAATTTCATCCTGTATTTGAGGAGGATGTATATTCGTATATCGATTTAAAAACATGTGTTGAACAAAGAAAAGGAATTGGTGGACCAAGTCCAAAAGAAGTACTAAGACAAATTGAAAAGATTGAGAGTGAGTTATAATGCCTAAAATCTATATTGATGGTCAAGCAGGAACGACGGGATTAGAAATCTATGAAAGGCTTGCCAAAAGAGACAATATTGAATTGATGCAGATTCCTGAGGAAAAAAGAAAGGATTTATCAACTCGTAAGGAATTTTTAAATGCGTGTGATTTAGCTTTTCTATGCTTGCCAGATGCAGCAAGCATTGAAGCTGTATCCTTGATTGAAAATCCAAATGTGAAAGTCATTGATGCCTCCACTGCGCATCGTACAAAATGGACATATGGATTTAGCGAATTGGGGTTTAAGGAAAAAATTCAAAATTCAAATTTTGTAGCAAATCCAGGCTGTCATGCGAGTGGTTGTATTTCTATCTTATATCCTTTAATTCAAAAGGGATGTATTGATTCTCAAAACTCGTATTCTTTATTTTCATTAACTGGATATTCTGGTGGTGGAAAGAAAATGATTCATCAATATGAGAATGAAAAAGAAGAAAAGCTAGAAGCACCAGGCGTTTATGGATTGTCTCAAAATCATAAGCATTTACCTGAAGTACAAGCGATATGTAAACTTTCTAAACCTATTCTTTTAAATCCGATTGTTTGTGATTATTATCGAGGTATGGCCACAAATTTATCGTTAGAATTAGATAGTAAAATTGCTTATGAATGCTTGTATGAGTGGTATAAGGATAGCGATATAATTACTGTAAAAGAACAGAATGAAGGAACAATTTATGCCAATACGATGGCTGGTAAGGATAGTATGCAAATTATTGTATCTGGAAATTCAAATCGTTGTTCTATTACTTCTTTATTTGATAATTTAGGAAAGGGTGCCTGTGGGGCAGCTATTCAAAATATGAATATTATGTTGGGATTGGATGAAAAGGAAGGACTGATCATTAAATGAAAGTAATTGATGGTGGTGTATGTGCTGCAAAGGGGTTTAAAGCTGGAGCTTGTCATTGTGGGATTCGTAAGAATCAATCAAAAGATGATTTGGCTTTAATTGTTTCAGATGAAATTTGCACAACGGTGGCTGTATATACAAAAAATTTAGTAAAAGCAGCCCCTCTTCAAGTGACAAAAGAGCATTTGAAAGATGGTAAAGCACAAGCTGTGATTGTGAATTCAGGAAATGCGAATGCGTGTAACGCAAAAGAGATAATCAATGCGAAAAAAGAGGCTGGTTGTGCAGCCCATTTGCTTGGGATTCCAACAGAAAATGTGGTGGTAGCTTCTACGGGTGTTATTGGTCAGGAATTGCCGATTCAATGTATTGAAGATCATGTAGGTGATATTATTTTAAGCAAAGAAAACAATATGGCTGCCGCAAAAGCAATTATGACTACGGATACGATTGAAAAAAGTATTGCGGTTGAATTTGAAATAGATGGTAAAACTTGTCATTTAGGTGGTATTTGTAAGGGAAGTGGAATGATACATCCAAATATGGGAACGATGCTTTCTTTTATCACTACAGATTGTGAAATTGAAAAAAACTTACTTCAACAAGCATTGGATTCAAATGTCACAAAAACATTTAATCGTGTCAGTGTGGATGGAGACACATCTACAAATGATATGTGTGTTGTTATGGCAAATGGCATGGCAAACGCAATCATAAATGAATCAAATTATTCTGTTTTTGTTGAGGCTTTAAAATATGTTATGGAGCAGCTTGCCATTAAGATTGCTTCCGATGGCGAAGGAGCAGGAAAACTTTTGAGTGTAACTGTAAAGAATATGGATACAGAAGAGAATGCAGAAATTCTTTCGAAATCTGTATGTTGTTCCTCATTAGTAAAGGCAGCTATGTTTGGTTGCGATGCCAATTGGGGAAGAGTTATTTGTGCTCTTGGCTATTCCGGTGTTGATTTTGATCCGAATCGAGTAGATATTTCTTTTGTTTCAAATGAGAAAGTTGTTTGTTGCGAATCGGGAAAAGGTTTGGATTTTGATGAAGATTTAGCTAAGAAAGTTTTAGAACAGGATCAAATTCAAATTGTTTGTGACATGCATGCAGGAGATCAATCTTGTACATGTTGGGGTTGTGATTTGACTTATGATTATGTGAAGATTAATGGAGATTACAGAACATGATAGAAGTAGATGCAGGTGTTCGCGCTAATATTTTAGTAGAAGCCTTACCATATGTACAAGAATATGCCAATCGTACGGTTGTTGTGAAATATGGTGGCAATGCCATGATTAATGAAGATTTAAAACAGGCTGTCATTCAAGATGTGGTTTTGTTGAATTTATTAGGTATTCATGTTGTTCTTGTGCATGGTGGTGGACCTGAAATTAGTGAGATGCTCAAGAAAACGGGAAAAGAAAGTAAATTTAAAAATGGTTTACGTGTAACCGATGATGAAACTATGGATATTGTACAAATGGTTCTTTGTGGGAAAATTAATAAAAATTTGGTTGCTCTATTAAATAAGGCGAAGGGCAAAGGAATTGGACTCAGTGGTATGGATGGTTCTTTATTTCAAGCCATTCAAATCGATGAAGAACTAGGAAATGTGGGATCTATACAAAAAGTGAATCCGGAAATTGTTGAGAATATGCTTGAAAAGGGATATATTCCGGTTGTTTCAAGTGTTGCACAAGGATTGGATGCAGAAACCAACTATAATATTAATGCTGATTTGGCAGCTAGTAAGCTTGCGATCGCATTAAATGCGAAAAAATTAATTTTATTAACTGATGTGAAAGGTTTGATGAAAGATCCAGAAGATGCGTCTAGTTTGATTCGTGAGTTAAAGGTGAGTCAAGTTCCGCTATTAATGAAGGAAGGTGTCATTAAGGGTGGAATGATTCCGAAAGTACAATGTAGTGTAGAAGCTGTTAGACAAGGTGTAGAAAGTGTCAATATTCAAGATGGTCGTATTCCACATTCTTTGTTGATTGAATTGTTGAGCAATGAAGGTGTAGGAACTTTGATCAAGTAGAAAGGATAAAAAATTATGGATTTTAATACATTAAAAAATGAAGAAAACACATATTTAATGCATACATATAATCGATTCGATATTGCGTTTGTATCGGGTGAAGGTTGTTATTTAAAAGATATAAACGGTAAAGAATATTTAGATTTGACAAGTGGTATTGGTGTTAATTGTTTAGGCCATAATCATCCTAGATTGGTTGCTGAGGTTCAAAAACAAGTCGCAAGTTTAATGGAGTGTTCTAATCTTTACTATAGTCAACCTATGGTGGATGCTGCAAAAAAATTGGTGGAACATACAGGTTTGAATAAGGTGTTCTTTTCTAATTCAGGGGCCGAAGCGAATGAGGGTATGATTAAGCTAGCTCGTAAGTATTCTTATGATAAATATGGTCAGGGAAGAGATAAAATTATTACTCTTCAACAGTCATTCCATGGTCGTACAATTACAACTTTGGAGGCGACAGGACAAGATAAATTCCATCAATATTTCTTCCCTTTCACAAATGGATTTGACTATGCGAAAGCAGATGATATAGAAGATTTAAAAAAACATATAGATGAGCATACTTGTGCAGTCATGGTGGAATTGATTCAAGGGGAAAGTGGTGTTGTTCCTTTGGATAAAGAGTATGTAAAACAAGTGCAGGCTTTGTGTGAAGAAAAAGATGTGCTTTTCTTGATTGATGAAGTTCAAACGGGTATTGGACATACAGGTACTTTATTTTGTTTCGAACAATATGATGTGTTACCTGATGTAGTAACTTGCGCAAAAGCTTTAGGTGGTGGTGTACCAATTGGTGCTGTAATCACGGGTAGTAAGTGTGCAAATACATTTAAACCAGGAGATCATGGTAGTACATTTGGGGGAAATCCTTTAAGTACACAAGCGGCTAATGTGGTTTTAGATGAAGTTTTAAAGCCTGGTTTTTTGGGAAATGTACAAGAATGTGCAGACTTATTGAAAGCAGGAATCGAAGCTATTGAATCAGATAAGATTAAAGTTGTTCGTGGTATAGGGCTTATGCTTGGTATTGTAGTTGATCCAGATCAAAGAGCAAGCTTAGTAAAGGCAATGATGGATAAGGGGTTATTGACTTTGACAGCAGGTAAAGATGCGATTCGATTGCTTCCACCTTTGGTACTTACAAAATCGGATGTTGAAAAAGCACTAACGATTATGAAGGAGGTATTTTCATGAAACATTTATTAACGATGGAACAATTAAGTGAAAAAGAAATTCTTTCGATCTTAGATTTGGCCGATCAATTAAAGTATGAAAGAAAACACAATATTGAACATCCACTATTAAAGGGAAAGTCTATTGGTTTAATTTTTCAAAAATCAAGTACACGTACAAGAGTTTCTTTTGAAACAGGTGCTTATCAATTGGGAGCACAACCTTTATTCTTGTCAAGTCGTGATTTACAAATTGGTAGAGGAGAGCCTGTACAAGATACAGCACGTGTTTTATCTAGATATCTTGACTGTATCATGATTCGTACATATGAACAAAAAGAAGTAGAGGATTTGGCAAAATATGGTTCTATTCCAATTATTAATGGTTTAACGGATTATTGTCATCCTTGTCAGGTCTTGGCAGATTTAATGACTATTCGTGAAAAGCATGGTTTATTAAAGGGATTAAAAATGTGCTACATTGGTGATGGTGATAATATGGCTAATTCCTTGATTGTGGGTGGTTTAAGAACCCAAATGAAGGTTTCTGTTGCGACGCCTGAAGATTATAAGCCGGATGCACATATTTTAGAGTTTGCGAAAGACTATCCTGAATTTGAATTAACAACAGATCCTTTACAAGCTATTAAAGATGCAGATGTAGTTATTACAGATACTTGGGCAAGTATGGGTATGGAAGATGAAAAAGAAAAGCGTGCCAAAGATTTTGCAGGATATCAAGTAAACTCAGAAATTATGAAGTATGCCAAAGAAAATGCGATGGTTCTACATTGTTTACCTGCTTATCGTGGCCAAGAAATTACTGAAGAAGTATTTGAGGCGCATGCGGATGAGATTTTTGAAGAAGCAGAAAATCGTCTTCATGCTCAAAAAGCAGTTATGGTTCAATTGATACAAAATAAATAAGACAGTTCGTATGGACTGCCTTTTTTTAATTCGATGAAGTTATATTTTCTAAGATAAATTGTATAAATGTTTTAGCTGCTAAAGATAAAGAACGTTTATCTTTTGTGACAATTGACATCGTTCGCCAAATCGGTTCTTTTAATTCGAGTGCTGCAATGTTGTAGGATGATTTTTTTAGAACAAGTTTGGCAAGTATGGAGTATCCTAATCCTTGCTCTACCATGGAAAGAATAGAATAGTCATCATGCATACGTAGACGAATGTTCGGGGAAATGTTTGCGTTACGAAAGGCTTCCAATGGTTCACTGTAATGACCTTCTTCTAACAAAAGATAGGGTTCATTTTCTAATTCTTTCAAAGAAACAGAGTTTTTTGAAGCAAGTTTATGATTTTTAGGAAGCACAACAACAAATGGATCTGATTTCAAAATTTGTGTTTCAAGCCCCTTAACAGCGTAAGGATTAACAAAACCAAAATCTACCACACCATTCTGAACCCATTTACTTATACTATTGTAGTCACCTTGATGCAGGATGAGTTGTACATTCGGGTATTGTTTCCAAAACTGTTTAATGATTGATGGAAGCCAATGACAGGATATACTTGATACGGTGCCTATTCTTATAATGCCGTAATCAAGCCCTTTTATTTCATTTTCTAGTTGATGTAATTCTTCGTATTGTTGAACTGTTTTTTTGATACTAGGCAAAAGACGTTCGCCATCTGGTGTTAAGCGGATTCCATATCGGGAACGATATAAAAGAGGAATGGAAGTTTCTTTTTCTAAAGAAGAAATCATTTGACTAAGGGCTGGTTGTGTATATCCCAATATTTCCGCTGCTTTTGTATAACTTCCGACTTCTACTACTTTTAATAATGCCTTATATCGAATCATTATTATAATCTCCCTTCTCAAATAAGTAAAATTTATATTCAGATAAGAAAGATATATTTTACTTATTTGAAATATCATTTTATCATACGCATATATATATAACAACAAAAGGAGTGGATTGAAAATGGAAATAGTTAGTTATGAATCAAAGTATAGAGAAGCTTTTATCAAATTAAATACAGAATGGTTGACTCGATTTTATTGGATAGAAGATTATGATCAATATGCGATGGATCATGTGGAAGAATTGATTGAACAAGGGGCAATGGCTTTTTTTGCGTTGGATGATAATGAAGAGGTGCTAGCAACCTGTATGGCAATGCCTTTAGAAGAAGATACTTGGGAAATATGTAAGCTAGCGGCTAGAAATCAATATACGGGAACTGGTGCAGGAAGTGCAGTGCTGAAAGCTGCAATGTCTTATGCTGAATGTCATGGGGCGAAGAAGGAAGTTTTGATTTCATGCAGAGGTTTGAAACAAGCTATTCATTTATATAAAAAGTATGGCTTTTATGAAGTCCCTTATCGAAAAGAATTTTGGAAATCAGAAAAGGCAGATATTGAAATGGAAAGAGAGGTATTATGAATATAAGCAAAGATAAAAGAAGAACGAGCAATCATTCATATCGAAATGCTAGAATCATGTTGATTCTTAACATTATGTGTGCTACTATTTTGTCCTAAAATTAGTATGGATTTTTCTGAGAAACCAAGCTCATTTTTCGCCATGCACTTTTTGCGAGTGTGTGGCATTTTTTATTTTATGTGGGAATTAGATGACAAGCGAAGTTTTAGGTGCAACAATAAACTAGCCGCTTGTACAAACTTGCAACTTATACGTTGATTCGACAGAATAGCTTGATATATTTCGTAGTATTAAATCTTATGCGACAAATATCGGAGTACTGGATGAAGAAGTAAATAGAAAATCACATTTTTGAGTGTGATTGGAAAGGTGTTTATATGAAACATTTTGATTTGATAAAAAAACTAATACTTATTGTAGTGGGTTCTGTTGTGGCGGCTTATGGAATTACACTTGCAATGTATGCTGGATTTGGCGGTGCAACATTAGCCATTCTATGGCAAGGCATCTCTGAAACATTTCATATTAGTATTGGATCCGCTTCTTTTATTGTAGCAGTTTGTATGCTTATATTTGTACTTATTTATGATAGGACGCAGATTCATGTAGGAACTCTTCTCTATCAGATTGTTTATAGTATCTGTGTAGATCTTTTTGCAGGTTGTCATATATATAGCCAACAGTTGTGGATCGATTTTTTTATTATGTTGTCGGGTGTGATTTTGTTTGCTGTGGGAACAGGGTTATATGCTTCAGCATCATTAGGACGTGGTTCCTATGAGGCAGTTACCTTTGCACTGGCAGAAAGAAATTGTTGGCAGGTTAAAATAGTTCGCATGATATTGGATGCTGCTGTGGTTGTGATCGGGGTGTTGCTTGGTGGAAAATTTGGCGTATGTACGATTATTACAATTAGTATTTCTGGACCAATCATACAACTTGTGAATGAGAAATCGAAGCAATTCTTTGACCTTTGAATGACTGGGGTAAAAAAAGATAGATGTAAATGTTATGTTCAAAGTGAGAATACAAAGGCTAAGTTGAATAAGGATTAAGCTAGGATGCACAAATTGAAAGGATTGTGTTTTTTTACATTTTCAATTGGATTGAAGAAAAGAAATTGATGTATTACTATTTATGTGAATGTTAATATATGAATATAAAGGTTAGAAATAGGAGAAGTAAGAGATGCGGATTGATTTTAACGAGATAAAAGAAACTAATGTTCACGGAATGAATAATGGAACTGGAATAATTACAGCAAGAATATTTAAGGACGAGCAGGGAAAACTAATTTCGTGTTCAATTCATCCAGGTGGTTCTATTGGTTTGCATAGGCATGAGACAAGTGACGACATTAACTATGTGATTTCAGGTGAAGGAAAAGCAATCTGTGATGGGCAGGAAGAAAAACTTCGTGCAGGAACTTGTCATATCTGTAAGAAAGGATCTGAACACAGTATTGAAAATACTGGGGATGAGGATTTGATTCTTCTTACTGTTGTGGTAGAACAATAAGACTAAAAAGTATTGATTTCATTGTATTAAACGAGCATTCTATGATTAGAATGTTACTACTACACAATTTTAAGAAATGATAGCCAAGAATTCCCCCTTACTTGTATGGGGATGAATTGGCAAGTAACTAAAACTAAACTATATGTATGTAAAGTGATAAGTAAAGCAAAAGATTTTAGCTATACATATGGTGCAATATATGTATAAAGAAAGATAATTATACTCATGCTCGAACTTGTATATACAACATCCATTATCATTTAGTATGGTGTGTAAAATACAGAAGAAAAGTTTTGACCCCAGACATCGAAGAATATCTACAAGCCACATTAAAAGATATTGGGGAAGAAAATGGCTTTTCTGTCGATGTCTGTGAAGTGGGAGAACAGGACCACATACATTGCTTTATTTCCTCTCCTCCAAAACTATCCATCACTTTTATCGTCAAACATCTTAAAGGAACATCCGGATTGCGTTTATTTAGAAAATATCCAGAATTACGCAATCAACTTTGGAGAGGCGAGCTGTGGAACGGTTCTTACTTCGTAGAAACAATAGGTTCGACAAGTGAAGAAAACGTTAGAAAGTATATAGAGCGCCAAAATAACGTACAAATGTAGAAAGGAGAACATATGCCACAGCGTTTTCCGTTCTTTGATCAACCTTATATACCAGTAAATAAATATCACAAGATGTTTGTGAAAAAGTGGTATCTTGATTCTTTACTAAATCAAAGATGATACGGTGTACGTAGATTATATTCTTGACTGTCGTAAAGAATATAGCTGGCTGGTTAGTTAAAAAAATGCCAAAAATGCAACATCAAATCTACTGAAATGAAAAAAGGTGATATTAAAATCACCTTTTATGCTATATGTTTTTTGCGATTTGAAGATAGAGTTGAATTCCTTCTAATAGGACATCTTCATCAAAATTGAATTTGGCATTATGCAAAGCATAAGGTGTACCTGTTCCTAAGAAGAAGAATGTACCCGGGACTTCTTGTTGATAATAGGCAAAGTCTTCTGAAATCATTTCTGGCTCATCTAGTAAAATGATATTTTGTTCAATTTCTAATACCTTTTTTGTTAGTGCTTCATCATTGATGACGGCAGGATAGCCTTGTGAAAAATGAATTTTAAAAGTACATCCATATTTCTTCTCTAATTCTTTTGAATGATCAATGATATAACTTTTCATTTGATTAAAAATATCATCTTGAAAAGCTCGAAGGGTAGCTTCTAAATGTGTATGTGCACTGACAACATTCCTTACTGTTCCACTTTCCATTTTTCCTACGCGAAGTAAACGATAATATTCTTGAGGAATCTCTTTTTCCATCCTGTAAAGATCTTGTATGTATTCGGTCGCAATCTCTAAAGCATCAATTCCTTCTTTATATTTGGCAGCATGACTTTCTTTACCATAAATATCAATATTCACTTCACTTGAATGCGACATTAATTCATTCATTCTAGTTGCGACTTTTCCTTTTTCTAATGGTG
>CAVGPK010000049.1:0-14509 GCA_963631155.1 bacterium
TGATAATACCTATTGATATGAGATATGATTTAAAAACAAATGCAAATCTATACTATAAAAAATATCATAAATTAAAGCGAAGTATCCTCATTTTACAAGAACAAATTAAACAATGTGATGAAGATATTGAATATTTTTCACAATTACAAGAACAACTTACACATTGTACAATAGAAGATGCTGGTGAAATACGTGAAGAACTAATAAAACAACGATTATTAATAGAAAAGAAAACAAATAAAAAGAAAAAGAAAAATAAGCCCAATATTCTTTATTTAAAAACGGAAGATGCAGAAATTTATGTCGGTAAAAATAATATTCAAAACAACTATATTACGCATCAACTATCTAGAAAAAATGATTTATGGTTTCACGTTAAAGATTATCATGGATCTCACGTTTTATTAAAGTCACACGAATTTAGCGAATCCCAAATTCGTTTATGCGCAAATTTAGCAGCCTATTATTCAAAAGGCAAAAACTCAAGTTCAGTACCTGTTGATTACTGTTTAGTTTCTCAATTAAAGAAAGTCCCTGGATCAAAAATTGGTTTTGTCACAATGAAATCTTATAAAACAATATATATAGATCCTGATGAAAATGAGATTTTAACATTTATAAACAACCACAAAATAAAATAGAGGAATGAATCATCATTCCTCTATTTTGTTATCCTTTAACTTCTACGGTTGAACCATCAGGTCCAGGTGTATTTTTTAAATAATCAATAATTTCTTGACGTTTATCCGGTTTGCAAGGTTTACAAGCAATATGATCCATATCTTTTGAAACCAAAGCCTCTGCCATACCAGAACATCCTGGAAAACCACAACCACCACAATTGTATCCTGGTAACAATGCAGTTACAGTTTCAACACGTTCGTCTGCTTCAACTTTTAAATATTTATCAGCAATACCTAATCCTAAGCCTAGTATAGCACCTAAAACAAGCATCATGATTATCGCAATAACAACCATTATAAATCTCCCTTCATTTAATGATGTACAGGATTATTTGTACAACCAAAATCTTTACATCCATCACAATCTGCATGCAAATCTTCGCAGCCTTCAGGCTTCGGAGTTTTCTTATTCATTAAATATAAAATAATATAAATTGCAACAAGTAATCCAAAAAACAAAATAGCATACAAATATTTCATTATACAATTCCTGTAAAACAAGAGAATGCCATTGCCATGATAGCGGCAACAATTAATGCGATAGGATTACCTACAAAGGCTTTTGGAACATCACTCAATTCTAATCTTTCACGAATTGTTGAGAAAATAAATAATACAAGAGCAAATCCTAAAGGTGTACCAATTGAATAGACAAGCATTTGTCCAAAATTATATCCATTTGTTATGTTAACTAAACAAACATTTAATACCACACAGTTTGTAGTAATCAAAGGTAAATATACACCCAATGATTTATATAAAGCTGGGCTTGTCTTTTTTATAAACATCTCAGTTAATTGAACTAAAGAAGCAATAACTAAAATGAAAGTAATTAAATCCATAAATTCAAGTCCCAATGGTACAAGAACTAAATAATACAATGCATAAGTAACTAAGGCTGCAACAACAATAACAAATACAACCGCAATACCCATACCTAAAGCAGAGCTTTTCTTTTTAGAAACACCCATGAATGGGCACATACCTAAAAATTGTGTTAAAATTACGTTGTTAATTAAAACACTTGTAACAAGTAATGCCATTAACTCACCCATATTACTTAGCCTCCTTTGCTGCAGCTTCTTCTTTAGCTGTTACATGTTGTTTATAAGCACCGATTGCAGCAGCCAAACAAGCAAAAGTAATGAACGCTCCAACGCTTGATCCAAATAAACTGATTGTAAAATCTTCAGGAATGATGTTTAGATTCAACCATACTTGTGCCTCATTAAACGGATTCACAATCTTAATTGCACCTGTTGATAATAATTCACGAATAAACGACATCGCAAGTACAGCTAAAGTGTAACCTAAACCCATACCTAACCCATCAAGTGCTGAGTCTAATGGTCCATTTTTACTTGCAAATGCTTCGGCACGACCTAAAATGATACAGTTAACAACAATCAAAGGAATAAATACACCCAAACTTGTATTTAAACTAGGTGCATAAGCCTCAATCAACATTTGAATAATCTTTACCAACGTTGCAATAATGACAATATATACAGGGATACGAATTTCATCTGGAGTAATGTTACGAACCAATGAAATGATTACGTTTGACATAATTAAAACGATAATAACACTCGCACCCATACCAATCGCATTATTTACTGAAGTTGTAATGGCTAATGTTGAACAAATTCCTAAAAATAGTGAGAATACTGGGTTATCTTTGATCAATCCAGCTTTAAAATTTTCAAATCGATTCATTCTGATAACCTCCTAATCTAATTCTTCCATGAGAGAACATGCTTCATTTATACCATTAACAACCGGAGTACTTGATACAGTTGCTCCAGAAATAGTATCCAATTGACCAGAAGCATCTTTCCCTTCTAGGCTCTTTTTAAATGGTTCTTCAAGAACTTGACTACCCAATCCTTTTGTATCACCATTGCTGATGGCATTAAATTTATCAATCTTTTTTGTGTTTTTATCAATGGATACTAAGAATGTTGTACCATCTTTGTATCCAGAAACACTCATATTAAAAATATAAACATTTTTATAAGAATATACTTTTTGTACAGTTTTTGAATCAAAATTTGTATCAACTTGTTTAAAGTCATCTTCACTAGCACTTGGATACATTGCAAGCAAAGATTCTTTTTCTTGCTTAGCATTGTTTTCAGCAATAATTGGAGAAGTTAATTGGTTTGCAAATGCTAAAGCACCACCAGCAACTGCAGAAACAATGGCTAAGAATAAAGCTAAATGTACAATTTTATTCATAGAACCACCTCCTGAATTACAGTATCATTGCAAGCAACTGAATCTACCTTTTCAATAGAACTAGCTGCATAGAAACTAACAGCTAAACCAATAATTGCTAAACAAATAAATCCTATTCTAGATTTTTTTACTAATTCAAGTTGTTTACCATCAAAAATACTTTCAATCCATGGAGTGAACATATTCATTAATAGAATAGAATATAAACAACCTTCTGGTAAATTTGCTTTTAAACGAATCAATACAGTAATAATTGCTGCACCCATCGCAAACATAACACGACCACTTGCACTAGTTGGACTTGTAACTGGATCAGTAAGCATAAATACGCCACCAAATACAACACCACCAGTAACCAAGTGAAGAACAGGATACCAAATAAAACCAGGAACTCCATGATACGACTCAATACCTGTTAATAAAGCAACAATTGCAGTTAATACAAATATTGTACCAAGATAGACAACAGGAACTCTCCAGTCGATAATTTGTCGAACTGATAATATAACTCCAATTATTAAAATTAAAATTGTAAAGGTTTCACCAATAGCACCAGCATAAGTTCCAAGAGCCAATCCAGAAAATCCTCCAAATTGATCAAGGAAAGTATCCAATACACTCGCATTGCTAGGTAGCCAATGGTAAGTTGTAGCCATGACAGTAGTTGGCGTAGCACTTGTAATAACATTTGTACTTACTCCAGTAAATGCTGCAAAAATGACTGCACGTCCAACAGCAGCTGGGTTAAAAATATTTTGACCAAAACCACCAAATAATAATTTTCCAAAAACAATCGCAAATGCAGTAGCAACAACAACCGCATAAGGAGTCATAGTGACAGGAACCATTAAAGTTATAATAATAGCGGTTACCCATCCAAATGAGTTTTTTAAAAATGCTTTAATTTCTTTCTTCATTATTTTTGCGAAAATACATTCACAAACTAAAGTAGTTATTAAAGAACAAGCCAATAATAGAACAGCTTGCAATGCAACGTTAGCACCAAACGTAACACCATAATATACGCAAGCAACCACAAACACAACGCACAAACTTAAAGTCAATTCAGCCATAATACGTTGAGTTGATAAAGTGTTCTTAATGCTTGGACTTACATGAAAAGTAAATTTCATATTGATCCTCCCTATTTCTTCTTCATCATTACAATACGTTTTGCCTTACGTACATTTTCAGTTACATCAATGTGGCTTGGGCAAATATAAGTACACATTCCACATTCAATACAGCTCATAACTCCGCGTTTTGACATTTCATCAACATCATTTGATTTTAAAGCAGCTGTAATACGAACAGGTTGCAAACCACTAGGACAATGATCGCTACATTTTCCGCAACGTAGACAAGCAATCGCATCATCTTTTGCAGCAGGTAATACTGTAATTGCGTTCATTGCACGATCAACGACAAACATATCATTGACAATTGTTTTTCCCATCATCGGTCCACCAGCAATTAAACGTACTTCCTCTGCAGTATAACCACCACATGCCTCAATAATTTCACTAACAGGCATACCAACTGGAACACAGACATTATGTGGTTCTTTTACACATTCTCCACTAATTGTTAGATTTTTTTGCGTAATTGCTTCACCTTTTTCAAAAGCTCGAGCAATCGCTATCGCACTAGAAGCATTACCAATGATTGCTCCTGCTTCAGCAGGTAATCCACCATATTCTTTATGTAAAACCTCACGAACTAGAACACGTTCCCATCCCATTGGATAAACATCAGGAACTGGTCTAACTTCAATACCATTTGCACCATTTAAAGCACTTTTAACTTTTTCTATTAAATCTGGATGACTTTCCTTAATGCAAATATAAACTGTCTTTGCATCCGCCATTTTTTTCATAATAGCTGCACCCGTAATTAAATCCTGTGCATTATTCATAACAGAACGATAATCTGCTGTAATATACGGTTCACATTCAACGGCATTAATTAAAACATAATCAACTCCGTCTGGTTTCAAATATTTTACATATGTAGGAAAACCAGCTCCCCCTAAACCAACAATTCCAGCGTTTTTTACAAAGTCAACACATTCCTCGCGTGTTGCCGTTTTGTAATCTAATGGTTCAAATGATTGAATTTTTGTTTGTTTAAAATCACATTCAATAACCATATGATTTTGCGGACGCAAAGAATTATGCATTCTCTTTACAATTCCTTTATAAGTACCAGAAACGCTTGAATAAATTGGCACATAAAAGCCAGATTTTGTTTCTGCTAACTTCGTACCAACCTCAACAGTACTTCCCTCTTCAACTAATACATCAAAATCTAAAGTTCTACCCGCAACTAAAGGAATATACACTTCCTTTGAAGGCATAAGTTCTAATAGACTAGATTTTTCTGTCAGCTCTTTTTTTCCAGGAATATGTTGTCGCATTGGTCCTAAAAATAGTGACATATACATCCTACCTCCCATTTATACTCGTTAATAATATCCCTAATTGAATTCAAGTTCAAGTAAATTCACACAATTTAACCATATTGTCTATTTTTCTATTATTTACAAAAAAATCATTAAAACATATAATAATTTTATGCAAAATTCAAAACAAAGTATAAAAAAATGGTTAGCTCTTTCAATATGTTTTCTATTATTACTCAGCTCCATATACACATATACTCAAAACAATCAAAATCAAAAAACAGACGAATTATCCGTTACATTAACAAATGTTGGATTTGATACACCAGTCACATTAAGTGCAACATGTTCTCAAAAAGAATTTAGTAAATATACAAAAATAGTAAAAAAAATGTTTAAAGAAAATAATAAGCGTTTTGATCAATACCACACTTATAAAGGAATAAACAATGTATATACACTAAATCATGAAGCCTACACACAACCTGTTGAAGTAGATGATGTATTACTTGATTGTTTAAAGCTTGCGATGCAAATGCAAAATCAAAATTCTCAATTCAATATCAGTCAAGGAAAATTATTAAGTTTATGGCATGATGCAAGAGAAAATACACAAATTCCACCAACAGATAATGAAATTCAAGAAGCCATGTTACATAGTGATATCAATAATATAGTTATTGATGGAAATTACATTTCATTTACTGATTCAAAATTGTCCATTGACTTAGGAGGCATTGCTAAGGGGTATACGGCCCAACTTGTAAAAGAAAAATTAAACAAAGAAGGTCTTACAAATGGATATATAAACGCAGGTGGTAATGTTGTCTTACTTGGAAAGAAAGCAGATAACACTTCATGGAAAATTGGTATTCAATCTCCAAATTCATCAGAAGCATTAATTCAATATGAAACAAATAAAGCTACATGTTTAGTCACGAGCGGAGATTATCAAAGATACTTTACCTATAAGAAAAAAAAGTATTCACATATTATTGATCCTATTACTGGATACCCTGCTCAATATATGCATAGTGTTACTGTCATTACACAAGATTCAGGTATTGCTGATGCACTTAGCACAACTCTATTTTGTATGAGTGTTGAAGATGGTATGGCATATATTCAATCGCTTGATTTTAAAGTAGATGCCATCTGGATAGTAGACAAAGACTGTGATTATGAAACCTCTTTAGAAACGGATACATACAAAATCATCACAACAGATCATATAAAAAATAAGGTAACCCTTGCTTCATAAGGATTACCTTTCTTTTTAGATTTTTAAAACGTTATCGCAACGATAGCATAAGCCATCTTCATGTTTTGTTTCAGTATAGTTCCAACAACGTGGACATTTACATCCATGCGCCTTTTCTACTTTTACTTCAACATCATCACCTGTAACAATATTTGTATAAGAAACGATGAACCATTGACTTAGTGCTTCACCTAATTTTTCTTTAAATACATCTTGTATATCTTGTGGTAAAGTTAAAATTAAACTTGCTTCCTGATTCGATTTAATCATTTTTTCACTACGAGCTTCTTCCAATGCTTTTAAAACTTTTGTACGAACTTCTAACATTGTTTTATTTGCTTCTTTTACAGATTCAGCATTCGCATATTCTTCTACTTCAGGATATTCCGTATTATGTACAGATTTTTCACTGTCATCGTTAAAGTGTGACCAAACTTCTTCACATGTATATACTAAGAATGGTGCCCATAAACGTACAAGTTTATCTGCACAAATCCAATATACGCTTTGAACTTGACGTCTTCTTAATGAATTTTTATCTTCACAATATAAAATATCTTTTGTGAAATCACAATAATAAGAACTTAATTCATTGACCATAAAATTCATTAAAGCTTTATTTGCTGCCAAATAATCATATTCTAATACATCTTCACGAACTTCTTTTACTAAATCATTTAATTTAACTAAAATATATTGATCAATTTCCGTTAATTCTTCATAAGATTTCATGTCTTTTTTAGGATCAAAATCTTCAGGATTAACATTTCCTAACAAGAATCTAAATGTATTACGAATTTTACGATATTGATCCGACACTTGCTTAATATTTGCCGGTCCAAGCTTTAAATCTTGTTTAAAATCACTAGTCATAGCCCATAAACGGAATACATCTGCACCATTAACATTAATGATATCCATTGGATTCACTACATTTCCAAGTGATTTAGACATTTTTTCGCCCTTAGAATCTACAACATATCCATGAGATAACACTTCTTTATATGGAGCTTTTCCATTTACAGCTGTAGAAACGATTAAGCTACTGTTAAACCAACCACGATATTGGTCGCTACCTTCAAAATATAAATCACAAGGATAGTCGTAACCACGAGCTTGTAATTCTCTCCAAGAAGATCCTGAATCAAACCATACATCCATTATATCCGTTTCTTTAGTAAAAATACCATTTGGAGATTTTTCATTTGTATATCCTTCAGGAAGTAAGTCTTTGGCATCTCTTTCGAACCAAACATTAGATCCAAATTCTTCAAACAATTCGGCTACATGATCAAACACTTCTTTTTCCATGATTGGAGAATGATCTTCACAATAGAAAATTGGAATAGGAACTCCCCAAAGTCTTTGACGAGAAATACACCAATCGCCACGATCCTGAATCATATTGTGCATACGTTTTTGACCAAAACTATTATGCCAAACAACATGATTATCAATTTGATCTAATAATTCATCTTTAATTTTATCAATAGAACAGAACCATTGCTTAACCGCTCTAAAAATCACTTTTTTCTTCAAACGATCATCATGAGGATAACTATGGGTAATACTTTCTACAGCTAATAAACATCCTTGTTCATTCATGTCATGAATAATTGCTTTTGAACAATCTTCAAAGAACATTCCTTCATATTTACCAGCTTCATTATTCATATGCCCACTAGAATCAACCGTATTAATTGGTGGAATACCATATTTTGTACAGACCATGAAGTCATCAAGACCATGACCACCAGCTGTATGTACGACACCAGTACCATCTTCGTCTGTAACATGGTTACCTAATAATGTAGGACATTCTTTATCTAATACGACATGATGATAAGTAATACCTTCTAATTCTTTTCCTTTGAATGTACGTAAAACACCTAAATTTTCAAGTTCAAATTTTTCTAATAATTTATCTACAAATTTAGATAAAACAATCAATTTACCTTTTTTTGTTTGCACTTCAGAATATTCAAGACGTTCATTCAAACAAACAGCCTCATTACTTGGAATTGTCCATGGAGTTGTTGTCCAAATCACAAAATAGTCGTCAGAATCTAAAACACCTTTTCCGTCCGCAATTTGGAAAGCTAAATAGATTGTTGCATCTTTAACATCACGATAAACAATTTCCGAATCAGCAACAGCCGTTTCATTAAATGGAGACCAATAAACAGGTTTTAATCCTTGGAAAATGAATCCGTCTAAAGCCATTTTTGAAAAATTACGGATTTGACGAGCTTCAAATTCTTTCGTTAACGTAATGTATGGATGTTCATAATCTGCAATTTGGCCTAAACGTTTTTCTGTTTCCATTTGTTGAGAAATTTGTTCATGTGCATATTCATCACATTTCTTTCTAAATTCTGCAGCAGAAAGTTTTTTACGATCAACACCTAACTTTTGAATCGCATTTTCAATAGGTAATCCATGTGTATCCCATCCAGGAAAGAAAGGTGTGTAATAGCCACTCATAGCATGTGTTCTATTAATAAAATCTTTAATTACACGATTCATGGCAGTACCTGCATGAAGATTACCATTAGCGTAAGGAGGTCCATCATGTAAAATAAATGATTTTTGTCCTTCGTGATGTTTCAATAAATCTTGATAATAGTTGTTTTCTTGCCATTGTTTTAAAATCCCTGGCTCTTTTTTTGTTAAATTTCCTCGCATTTCAAAATCAGTTTTTGGCATGTGAAGAGTTTCTTTGTAATCCATAAAAATCTCCTTTCAATAAAAAAAGCGCCCATAAAAGGACGCTATTAAACACGTGGTACCACCTTAATTCATAGTAAAACTATGCACTTTACTGGATAACGGTCAGACCGAGCCAAACTACTCTATTTCGTAAGGCTAGCTCAAAAGGGATACCTAAATCTTTATTCATACAACTTTTTCACCAAACGGTTGCTCTCTAAAATCATAATCAATAAAGGCGTGTCTTTTTCATAGCTATACATATTGATCAAACAACAAAACAAGTCTACCTTTCTTTGTGTTAGAAACAACATCCACAAAATGAAAACGACCTGTCTTTCTGATTGAAACAAAATCATTATTACACAATTGAACATTTTGTTCAAGTACGACGTCATTAACTTTTACTAAACCAGCATGTATTTTTTTCATTGCTTCGCTTCTGGAGCAATGGGCTAATTGTGCAACAACACTGTCAAGTCTTAAACTTGATGATAAAATTGTGATTGGTTGGGTATTCTTTTTTTTGATTGTAAAATCCAAGCAGTAATTAAATTGGATGTGAATTTTAGCAATAAATGTACAATTGTCTATTAAATATTGAGCAATACGATCTTTACAAAAAACATAAATATCATCATCTTGTACAATTAAATCTCCTAATACATTTCGATCTATTCCTGTATGTAGTAGGCTACCTAAAATATCAGAATGTTTTATTTTTTTGAATTTCGAAGAATAATGCGCATGAAGACATACACAATCACTATAGAAATCATCATAATCAGAGATGAAACATGCAATTTTTCTTTCCGCATTACTATATCCCCCATCAAAATATACATTCATGTTTTTTGGCAACATCTTTTTTAAAATATTTTGCTCAGGAATCGTTAAAAAATAGGTCATATACGATCTATTTTGCGTTTGAAAATGTCGAATAACATCTTCCATTTGCGAAATAAACACTTCATGACCTATTTTATATGAGCTCATTAAAATTATTCCTTAATTAATCTTCGTCTTCAAAATCATCAGGACTACCTAATGAAATTGTTCCTTGTACACCAATTTCTGCTGGAGAACACAAAATGACATTTTGACCAATCTTTTGAATTTTACCATCTAAAGCATAAACAACACCTGTTAAGAAATCAATTGTACGTTGTGCATAATCACGATCTAATTTATGTAAATTAACAACTACAGCGCGACCTTCTTTTAAGCGTTGTCCAACTTCTTCAGCTTCTCCAAAGCTTCTTGGTTCAAATAAAACCATTTTTGTATTTGTATTTAAAGTAGATGCATTTGTACGAGCTTTAGGTCTCTCGTAACGACTTTGAGGTTCTACTTCTTCTACCTTTTCAGCTTGTGGAGCTTCGACATAATCTTCATCATCTTCGATTGGAGCAACGAAGTCTTTAACTTTATCCATAAATCCCATGGGAAAACCTCCTTAACAGATTAATTATAACACATATCTTAGATTTGAAAAGAAAGAAATAAAGAAAACATGCCGAAGCATGTTTTCCTACTATTCTGTTTCAATTAAACCGTAACCACCATCATTACGCTTATAACAAACAGCAATTTTATTTGTTTCATCATCAGTATAAATAAAGAAATCATGTCCTAATAAATCCATTTTCATAATTGCTTCATCTAAACTCATTTCTTTAGGTACAATTGATTTTGTACGTACAACTTCATCCTCTTCTGTATCGTCATCAAATAATTCATGATCAATAAATGCTTCAGATAAAGAATCTTTATTCTTGCGTGTTAAACGTGTTTTTTGTCTACGAATTTGATCTTCTAATTTATCTACAACCTTATCAATTGCTGCATACAAATCATCATCTACAACTTCTGCACGTAAAATGGCATAATGTGTAGGAATTGTAACTTCAATTTTTTGTTTTGTAGGGTATGTACGTACCAAAACACTAGCCACATCATCCTCACTAATAATGAAGTACTTTGTTAAAACATCTAATTTTTTATTGATTTTTTCGGCAATACCTTCTGTAACTGTGATGTTTTTTCCAACAATTTTAATTTTCATAATATGTACCTCCTAGTTAATTACTACTTCTGGTTAAATTATAGCACTCAAGATTTATTTTCTCTACTTTAACCAATTATGACCAAATATATAACCAATTCGGCCATATTATATTGACATTACACCTATAGAGTAACTCTATAGAAAATGTTTTCATTTTTATGGTTGCTTTTTTCAAAAGTGTATTGTATAGTTGTTTCAGGTGATTAACATGAAACTTAGTTCACAATATTTTTACTTTTACTTTGAATAGCCCTGAAAAAAGCCATCGTAAATTATGGTTGTTTTTATCAGGGCATAAAAAAGCATTAACAAAATAAAGTTGATGCTTTTTTTGTTACTCACTAAAAAAAGAAAGAAGGATTAATTATGATTATCACATTAAAAAAAGAAGCCCCAAAACATGACATCAATAAGCTTATAGATAAATTCGAAAAAATGAATTTACATGTAACAATGATTCAGGGTACCAATTACAATGTTTTTGGTCTAGTAGGAGATACAAGTATTTTAGATGAAAAAAGTATCCTCGCAAATCCAATCGTATATAATGTGCAAAGAGTCGCACAGCCTTACAAACTTGCCAATCGTATGTTTCATCCTGAAGATACAATTGTTGATGTGAATGGAATTAAGATTGGCGACAAAAAAATCGTTATGATTGCTGGCCCATGTTCAGTTGAAGGCGATGATCAAATTTGCCGTATCGCAAAAGAAGTAAAAGCTGCAGGAGCCGATATGCTTAGAGGTGGTGCTTACAAGCCAAGAACAAGTCCTTACGCATTCCAAGGAATGGGCACAGCAGGCATTATGGCGATGGTAAAAGCTAGACAAGAAACAAACCTTCCTATCGTTTCAGAACTTATGAGTGCAGACCATTTAGATGAATTTATAGAAAATGTAGATATAATACAAATTGGTGCTCGTAATATGCAAAATTTTGATTTATTAAAAGCGGTAGGAAAAACAAAAAAACCAATATTATTAAAACGTGGAATGAGCGCAACGATACAAGAATGGATCATGGCTGCTGAATATATTATGTCTGAAGGAAATCCAAATGTTATTTTCTGTGAAAGAGGCATTCGCACATTCGAAACATATACTCGAAATACTCTTGATTTAAGCGTAGTTCCAATCATAAAAGAAAGAACACACCTTCCAATCATTATTGATCCAAGTCATGCTGCTGGTGATTATCGTTTAATTGAATCACTTTCACTTGCAGCAATTGCTGCAGGTGCTGATGGATTAATAATTGAAGTACATGACGATCCTGAAAATGCATGGAGTGATGGTGCGCAAAGTTTAAAACCAAAACGCTACGCTGATTTAATTCAAAAAGGAAAAGATATCGCAAAAGTTATCGGTCGTGAACTCTAAACCAGATTCTATTTCTGGTTTTTTTATGCTAGAATTTTCGTGGTGATAAAAATGAAGAATCCCTTTCCTTTTTCAAACGACAATAAAAGATATTACACTATAAATTATTATTTTAAACAAAAATATCATACAAAAGTCGCAAAAATTCCTTTGAATGCTGGATTCACTTGTCCAAACCGTGATGGTTCTAAAGGAATAGGTGGATGCACTTTTTGTTCAAGCATGGGATCTGGCGATAGTATCCTTTGTTTTGATGAAAGTCTTAAAAAACAATACGATGAAGGTCTTTTACGCATGCAAAAAAAGTGGCCAAATTGTTTAGGTTTCGCATATTTTCAATCCTACTCTAACACCTACGCTGATTTAGAGGTTCTAAAAAAAATATATGATCCATTCCTACAAAATCAAGACATCAAAGGCATATGTATCGCAACTCGTGCTGATTGTTTAAACCATGAAATTATTAATTATTTTAATTCAACAGACAAAGAAATATGGTTAGAACTAGGTTTGCAAAGTATTCACGAAGAAACAATGGAAAGATGCAATCGAAAACATTCTACTAAACTTGTCTTTGATTGGGTGGATCAGTTAAAAAACACAAATATAAAAACATGTATTCATATTATAAATGGTTTACCTTATGAAACGAAAGAAGATATGCTAGAAACAGTAAAAGAAATATCAAAACATCAACCTGATGGAATTAAAATACACATGCTTCACTTAATTAAAGATACACAAATGGCGAAAGAATACGAAAAAAATCCATTTCATATCCTTACTTTAGAGGAATATGTTGATATAGTTGTAGATCAAATAGAATTGCTTCCACAAAATTGCATAATTGAAAGACTTACTGGTGATGGATTAGCTAAAGATTTAATTGATCCAAAATGGACAATAAAGAAAACAATCGTAGTAAATGAAATAGATAAACTTATGGTAAAAAGAAATACGTGGCAAGGCAAAAAAGCTTAACCACGTATTTTCTTTAGTTCAAATTTAAACAATAATAATTTTTCTTACCTCGACGAAGAATTACATAAGAATCAATATAAGATTGATGTTCATCAATAATTAGATTTTCATCATTAACTTTAACACCATTTAAACTAATCGAATTCCCCTTAATCCATTCACGTGCTTCTCGCCTTGAAGATGCAATTTTAGTATTCACCATAACATCAATTAATTTTTGATCTTTTTCAACATCGATTTTATCCATGTTCTTAACTGCATCCAAACGCTGCGAATCATCCAAATCCGCTAATTGACCTCTAAAAAGTGCATTTGTGATTTTCAATGCAGAATCCAAACCTTCTTGTCCATGTAAATCACGAACAACTTCACTAGCCAATGCTTTTTGAGCTTCACGACGACCTGCATCTTCATTTAATGACACCTCTAAAGCGTCAATTTCATCTTTAGAAAGGAAAGTAAGTTTCTTTAAATATTCTATTACTTTGCGATCATCTGTATTAAACAAGAATTGATATAGTTCATAAGGAGAAGTTTTTTCTGCATCTAGCCAAACCGTTCCTGTTTCGCTCTTTCCAAATTTTGTTCCATCAGCTTTAGTGATTAAAGGCATCGTTAATCCATAACATTTAACATCTGCACCACAGACTTTACGAATCAATTCAAGTCCAGATGTAATATTTCCCCATTGATCTTGACCACCAAGTTGCATTGTACAATTTTTTGTTTTATAAAGAGTTAAAAAATCTAACGACTGTAAAATCATATACGAAAATTCTGTATAACTA
>CAVGPK010000050.1:0-5730 GCA_963631155.1 bacterium
TTAATAAAGAATATATAATTTCCTGACTGTCTGGATTTAATTTCAACCTAGCAACATCTTGCGTTTTAAATTCTTCATCCGTGCTAATCATATAAATAGCAACGCGAGATTGATCTTTATTGAGTCCCAAATCATCCATCAATCCTAATACTTTCCTCATATCAAAATCTTTTTCGTCTAATAAGCATTTAACAAGCTCATCATCCTTTGTAATTTTACGGTTCAAATTTGCCTGATTAATTTCAAACAATAAACGAACCGATAAAGACTCATGAAGAAGATTTCCAATCATTTGTAAGTTTTCATCTTGTCCACTTACCCACAAATAACCAAACTCTTCCCCCTTCACATTGACTTCAAAGAAAATATTATTTTTATTTGGATGATTAAAATCGATCGTCTTTCCAATTAAAGTTTTATCACTACATAATGTTATTTCTTTATCTTCATTGATTAAACCAATTTTGTATTTTTGGTTTTCATGAATAACACTAATAAATTCATTAAAAATTTCACCAATGAGCATTCAGATCACCTCATAATCCTATACAAAGATTACCATTTTTTCTAAACACTTCAAATATTAATCTTGATTTTTATATAATTGTTGGTTGGTATGAACACAAGCTTGTGCATATGTGTCCATCGTTTCTTTTACAATTTGTCCTGCATCTACTGCATCTGCATTTGCTAATTTTAAATATAAATCAATTAAAATCGGTAAATTTAAACCTGTTAATACATCATAATGATATTTTTGAGATAATACAGTAAATGTATTACAAGGTGTTCCTCCATATAAATCCACAAGAACAATAGTGAATGAATCATCAAGTTCTGATAATGTAGAATCCACCAATTTCATATAGTCTTCAAATGAATATTCAGGAAGCAATGAACAAGTTTTTACATGTGACATATCTCCTGCAATCATAGAAGCGGATTTAACTAATTCTTCTCCAAATCTTCCATGTGTTCCGATTACGATATTAAATTTTTCCATTTTTTTACCTCTTATTTATTTTTGCATCTCACGAATGCTTTTTCCCAAGCTTCCTCCTGGATGCCATTTTACATATTGATCCAGTGTCAAATGTTTTCTTTCTTCTAATACATCACTCAAAGCTTGTAAAACAATAATTTCAGCCAAAATAGAAGCTCGAGGAGGTTTATTCAAACTATCTCCCTCTTGATCTACATGGGCTTTTAAACAAACTTCACTTACCTTAGCTAAAGTAGATTGATCATTTCCAGTACAACTAATAATATGTGCGCCATTGGCAAGCAATGTATTCACGGTTGCCTGAAGTTCCATTGTTTCTCCACTATTACTAATTGCGATGACTACATCTCCTGGTAAGACTTGTCCACTTGAACCATGTACAGCTTCTGTACCATGAAGTTCATAAGTCGGTGTTCCAGTGGAAGATAGTAAGCTTGCGATATATCCAGAAACATGTCCAGGCTTTCCAATTCCTGTCACATGAACACGATTTCCTTTAGATTCTGCTTCCATAATGATATCCGCTGCTTTATTCACCGCTTCAATGTCTATTTTATCTATATATTTTACGACTTCATCTTTTATATTTGATAAATATTCTTTTGTTTCCATACAAGACCTACTTTCCAAGCAACTGTTCCATAATAATATTTGTAGACATTTCACAAGTACGAGTTTCTGATTCTTGTGTACGAGCTGCTGTGTGTGGTGTCAAATAGAAGTTGTCTAAAGCCAATAATTTATCGCCTTCTTTTGGTGGTTCACTACTGTAAACATCAAAGCAAGCTGATCGAATTTCTTTTGTCGACAATGCTTCATATAATGCTTCTTCATTGACAATACCACCACGAGCCGCATTAATAACGCATGCATTCTTTTTCATCATCTTGAACTCATTTGTTGAAATCATATCTTTTGTAGAATCCAACAATGGAACATGTAATGAAATATAATCACATTCTTTATAAATTTCTTCAAGTGTAGAAATTTTAGCATGATGTTCCTTAGCCACTTCTTCCTTAATAGGAAAAGCATCATATGCATAGATTTCCATGCCCACACCATAAGCATAATCTGCTAGATATTTTCCAATCATACCAAATCCGATAATTCCAAGTTTTTTTCCATAGATTTCCAAACCTGTTGGTTTTGCCCATTTATGATCCTTTACTTCATTAATGGAATAATATAAATTTTTTGATTCTGCAAACATTAAAGCAATAACATGCTCTGCAACAGAACGCGAGTTTCCGCCAACGCAACGTCCGACATAAATATCGTGTTCTTTAGCGTATTCTAAATCTATATTATCTGTCCCAACTCCAAATTTACAAACGGCTTTCAGGTTTGGACATCCAGCCATCATTTCAGCATCCATTTTATCCACGCCAACAATAATCGCATCGACATCTTTGGCTAATTCTTTAAATTGCTCATGTGTATAGGCAAGTCCTGTGTCATTGTAGTGAACTTCCAATCCTGCTTTTCGCATTTTTTCTACTTCATCTAAACCGTAGTTCGCAAAGCCTCTAGGCGTAATTAATACTTTCATATATGTGTATCTATCCTTTCTGTTTTTATTTTTGAAAAAAGGACAAATCTATTTTCTTCCATAGACTTGTCCTTGAACGTTTAAACTAAATAATATGGAAGAATGTTAATACAATCGCAATTACCATTGTGTAAACCATCAAACGAATGAATTTTGGGCCTCGTTTTGTAATGTATAAATACATACTCATAACAACAATGAATGGTAACATGTTTGGTAAAATACCATCTAAAATCGATTGTACAGTCGTTGTTGCATTGTTAGCTCCAGATGCAAACTCTAAAATTGTTGAGACTTTAACATAAGAAGCAGACAAGCAACCAATCATGAATAGACCGACAATACTTGCGATATCAATAACTTTCTTAATAGCACCAGAATGTAAGATTTCTAGTACGGAATTCTTTCCTAATGTGTAACCTTTTTTAAATAATGTCCATGACCAGAAATAAGACCAAGCAATATAGATCAATCCTGGAATGAAGGCTGCAAGAACAGATCCTTGTTGTGCCATTGGGACAAAGATTGCTAATGGAATTGTGGCAACGATACCTTGGTCAACACTATCACCAATACCTGCCAAAGGACCCATTAAACCAATTTTTAAAGATTGAATCATTTCAGGAGAAATTTCATCTTCATGTCCTAATGCACGTTGTTCCTCTAATGAAATTGTAATACCATGAATAATACTTCCCCAGTCACAGTTTGTATTAAACATGGAAGTGTGACGTTTCATTGCATCTTTTAATTCTTCTGGTTTATCTTTATAAATCTTACGCATTACACCATTCATTGAATATCCGAAGGCCAATGCTTGCATACGGTCAAAACTTACTGGAACTTCTACAGCTGTTGTCCAACGCCACCAAGCTTTTAAAAGATCTTTTTTCGTAATTAATGACTTTTTTTCTTCTACTACTTCTGCCATGTTAAGCTGCCTCCTCTTCATCTGTTTGTTTGAATAGAGATACGATCAATGCTAAGCAAAGGGCGATTACAGCTCCAGTAAGCATTGAGAATCCCATAATTGAATACATAAAGAATCCTAATACGAAGAATGGTAAGTATTTTTGTTTTCCCATAACTACTAATGTTAACGCAAATCCTAGTGCTGGTAACATATTACCTGCATTATTCAAACCATTCATTAACCATTCTGGTACGACGTTGATGAATGCTTGAACAACGTCAGCTCCAAATAATGTTGCGATGAATACTGGTGTAAAGTATAAAACTCCATTTGTTAACCATGGTAATAAGAATGAGAAGATATTTAATGCATCATATTTTTCTTCTTCAACAAATTTATCGGCTTTCGCATTATAGAACGCATTGATTGTACGACGTACGTTGTTAATCAATACACCAAGAACTCCAAATGGAACGGCTAAGGCTACAGCTGCTGCTGGATCTAAATTTGTAGCGATGGCAGCAGGAATGGCGATACAAGAAGCCAAACCTTGGTCACTTGGAATGTTTCCTCCAGCTTCAATTCCTCCCATGTACATCAATTGGATCGTAGCTCCATACATTAACCCTTTAGCTACATCTCCATACACTAAACCGATGATAACTCCTAATACAACTGGCTTACGGAAGGCAAATGATAAAAAGTAACATGCACGTCCCATAGAAAGCCAATAGATTAGACCAACTAATATAGCTTTTACTAACATAATATTCTCCTTTCTCTCCTATTTATAAAAATTATTATGTCCTAAAATTACAGTTTCGCAACCGCTTTTTGTAAAGTTTCTGAAGGATAATCAGGTGTAGTTTGGAAATAAATTTCAATACCTTGTTTTTCAAGTCCTAATAATGTGTCGGCATCCGCTCTATCTAATGTAATCGCATTATTAACCGCTTTTCTTCCAGGTCCTCCTCCAAGACCTCCAATTTGTACTTTTTCTAATTTCAATCCAGCTTCAACCGCTTTATTAAGTTGGTTGACTCCTTTAAATAGAATCATGACTCTTTTCTTGTCAAAATCTCCAGCTTGTTGTTTTTGTACAGCTGTAACATCGTCGACAATCGTAATTTTAACTCCTTTAGGAGCTGCCATTTTAAATACTTCTTGCATAAATGGATCTTTTGATAATTCATTATCGATTGTGACAATTTCATTGATTTGGCATTGTGTTAACCATCTTGTGATAACTTGACCATGAATCAATCTAAAATCTACTCTTGTTAATTCGACACTCATTTTAATGTCCTCCTCTTCATGGCTTTATTGTAATGTAAACGCTATCATTTTGATATATTCAAACGAACGAAAAAAAGATACAAGTTTTGTACGTTTGACCAAAAAGCATGGAATCAAACCATAAGCATTAAAAATCCCCTTTATATATAGGGGAAACGAGTTCGTTCAATCGCACATAAAAATCCATTTTCTTTGTATAGTTGTAACATTGTTCGTGTATGCGCTTTCAACTAAAATAGGGTTGTAAAAAGAAAGGCGAGGTCATTTTAAGATGAAAATGAGAAAAATGAATACGACAAAAAAAATGGCAGATTCAGGAGCTTTAGCTATCGTTCGTGCAGATGTTGATAGAGCTTGTGAAATTGCTGATGGTCTAATTGAAGGTGGCGTTCCTGTAATGGAAATGAGTTATACTTTTAATTCGGCTGGTGATGTAATTAAAGCATTAAAAGAAAAATATGAGGACAAATTGACTGTAGGCGCAGGTACTGTATTAGATTCAGAAACAGCGCGTCATGCGATTTTAAATGGAGCTGAATTTATTATTGCTCCTAATTATGATGAAGGAGTTGCACAAATGTGCAATCGTTACCAAATTCCATACGCTCCAGGATGCACTTCATTGACAGAAGCTGTTCATGGACTTACTTCAGGAGCTGCTTTTATTAAAGCCTTCCCTATTTCAGATTTCTATGGTCCAAAACTTGTTAAAGTTTTTAAAACGCCATTACCTGATATGCCAATTCTAGCAAGCGGTGGTATCAACTTGGATAACTTAAATGAGTGGTTGGAAAATGGTGTAGATATCTGTGGCTTTGGTGGATTATTAACAAAAGGCACTTCAAAAGATATTGCAGAAAACGCCAAAAAGATCCATGAAATCATCGAAGCATTTAGAAACAAATAATATAATAAAATAATAATAAACCAATAATTTTAGACTCTCTTTCTAGGCCGAAAGGCCTA
>CAVGPK010000050.1:5763-12724 GCA_963631155.1 bacterium
AAAGGCCTATTTTTTTATTTATCAACACATTAAATTACAATTATGCAATCTATTTTGCGAGTTTCTTGCAATTAGATCGGTATATTTGTTAATAAAGAAACTTTTCAAAATTAAAATAAGACTTAAAAAAGTAGAAGATTATATGACAATTACTTTTTATAAATTGTGAAAATAGAATCTACAATACCTCTATTGTTCCAAAAGTTCAACAAAGTACAAGAAGTTTTTATAAAGGAACAAACACAAAAGTAACTCCAGAAGCATTTCATATCTGTGACATAGAAAGTACAAGTTCTGTCCATGTAGAAAAATTTGAAGATTTAGGACATTACAAACAAGAAGCCACCTTCAAGCGATGTCTTGATAAGCTTAACTTAGACGATGTCAAAACTGCACTCAAACGATCAAAACAACTTACTTTAAAAAACGAAAACACCAAAAATAAAATTATCAAATATAGTGAGTATTCTTATTATCAAGAACATCCTTCCTTTGTCCATAAATGAAATTGTAGAAAAGATACTCAAAGAATGCGGAGTAATGTAATTATCTATCTTTTCAAAAAATGTAATAATTGATTCGAATTCTACATTCCATCACAATCAATTAGGTGATGAATCAGAACTTCAATTCAATAAAAATATGAGCCACTTCGCAATTGAGTGACTCTATTAGATTTCCTTTATGTATTCGAAATATTGTTTTGATACAGTACGATTAAAATATCATAATAAGAAGCAACAGTACATTATTTCTAATTTCCGATAATTCACTACTTTTCATACAAATTATGTTAGTGTAGGAATGTGTATGTAAAAATTAAATGTCATGTCCGTACAATACAACATGAAAATACTATAGATTTACCTCATTCTTTACTCAAATATCGTATTATAACTTTTTTAAAGTTATAATTCACAAAAAGAGTTATAATAGAGAATCAATATAGAATATATAAAAAACACTTGGCAAAAATATCTTAACGCCATATACCAAACTAAATTTATATAGGATATACTTTATAATTCGCATTATTAAACGATACAAAAGTCATTTTTTGGGCAAATTTTTGTTAAACCGTTCTTGAAAGAATAATTCAGAAAAAAAGAAAAAGTGAAAATGCATTTCCGCCAAGATTTGCTCCTTTCACTTTTTCTAAAATATCTGAATTGAATCTCGTATTCATTATATTTCAGTACAAGTAAATAAATCGTCCCCGTGTTTTACAGAATATTCTTTTGTCTGCTCTTTGATTTTAAAATAATCTCCATTTAAAACAATAACCGGAGATATCAAATTGATATTCTTACTTTTCAATAAGTCATAATCAATCTCAAGAACTTTATCTCCTGCTTCTACATGATCCCCAGCTTGTTTCAAAGCTTTAAAACCTTCTCCTTTTAAATTGACCGTTTCTAATCCAACATGAACTAAAACCTCTAATCCAGATTCATGACGAATTCCAAACGCATGACAACTAGGCGTAATCAATGAAGCAATTTCACCACTTACTGGAGCATATACATCTCCACCAGTCCAATCTAAAGCTAAGCCATCTCCCATCATTTTCTGAGAAAACACTGCATCTGGCACCTCAATCAACTCTGTTACATTACCATCCACAGGAGATAAAACTTTAAACTCTTTTAATCGTCTTTTAAACAACCCCATATTCTTCCTTCTTTCTATAGGTACTGAATACCTAAACAAAATGTATGAACTAATTCATAATCTGGTTTACACACAATAATATCTGCATCATATCCAGGATACAAAGTTCCTTTTTGATTTGACATACCAATATATACCGCAGGATTCCAACTCGTCATTTTTATTATATCAAATGGTGAAACATTTGAATGTTTTGAAAGATTCACAACCGATTCATTATATCCCATTTCTAAGTGTTTTACTTGCTCATAATCATTCGGATCAATCAAGAATACTGTTCCATCGTCTTTTTCAATAAGTAAGCCTTTTTCACTCGGAATAAATGTTTCTTTTCGAATATAGTGATAAAAAGGTTCTTTTACACGAGCATACCCCACACAATCTGTTGTTAAAATAATATGATCTGCTGTTTTTATTCGATATACAATATCAAAAGCTTCATGACTTACAGTCATACCTGTCTGTTTAGCAAACTCACAATACAAATCATCATAATACAAAGCACTGCCAACAACACCTAAGTCTCTATGATGCATTCCTTTCATCCCAGAAAACATATGTGTCACCCCAGAAAGTCCATACTGTTTTAATTCTTTAATCGTTTCAAAGCTTGCATCACTATGACCAACAGAACATTGAATTTGATGATTTTTACAAAAAGTAATCAACTCTTTAGCTCCTTTTAATTCAGGAGCCAAAGTCATCAAACGGATTAAGCGATCCTTTCCTTGCATAGAAACTAAATCTTCCATAAAATCCAAATCTGGATCTATACAACATTCTTCTTTCTGCATACCTTTATACTTTTTATTGATAAAAGGGCCTTCTAAATGAACACCTATCATTTGTGAGCCAGATTTTTGATTTTTATACACCTTATAAGCCTCATTCACACATTTGGACACATCATTTTTTGAATCTGCACCAGACGTTGCCAAGAAGGAGGTAACTCCCGTTTTTGGCAAATGTTCCTTCATACGATAAATTGAATCGGCCGTTTTCTCATGCCAAAAAGATCCGCAAGCCCAACCATGAATATGATTATCAATATAACCAGGAAACACATACAAATCTTTATAATCTATAAATTCTTGATTGCTCGTTTTCTGAATCCCTAAGATTTTTCCATTTTCCCAAGTTAAATATCCAGACTCCATATGATCATTGAGAAAAATATGTTCTGAATAAAACTGCATAATTTATCGAAGTTCTCCTGCCATCTTACGAGCTTTTAAAGCTAGCTCTCTAGCAAGCTCAGGACCAACACCAACATAATTTTTTGGATCAATCATGTCTTTGATTTCCTGATCTGTGAAAAGTGATGAAATCATCTCATCTTCTTTTAATACATCATAATAGTTTTTTCCATCAATCTCGACTTGCATAGCTTTTTCATAAAGTAAAGTATGTGCTTTATCTTTCCCAATCTTTTCAGCCACCTTCATCATCACATATTCACTATTGTCCAAGCCCTTATTTAGCATGACATTTCGTAACATATTCTCTTTTTTGACCGTTAATGTTCGAGTCAATTCTTCGGCACGAATGATGACTTCTACCATCAATTCAGTTGCTTCCTCCATTAAACCATCAAATAACATGTAACTACTTGAATCTCCTTCAAACATACGAACTCCACTATATAATCCAGTTGGAATGATTGAATATAATTTTTGTGAATTCGCGATAATTCCTTTCGCAAGTTTTGGATTAATTTTTTGTGGCATAGTCGAACTACCTACTGTACCAGGAGTAAAGGATTCACTAACTTCGCTAAATTCTTCAATACCTGTATAGTACACTTCTTCTGCCATTTTATGGAAAGTATTACATAACAACGCCATTGTCATAATGTATTCTTCCTTATGCTGGCACATATTTCTTGAAGGTACATCCATTTCACTCATACCTAAAAGATCTGCTACAATACTTTGAACTTGTCGACCTTTTTCACCCATCGCATTAAAAGATCCAATAGCGCCACCCATCATAACGGCGCAAATTCTTTTCTCACTCTCTCGCATACGTTCAATATTGGATAAGAGTTCACTAATATAAACAGAAACTTTATATCCATACGTAATAGGAATCGCATGCTTTCCATGTGTTCTTCCTGCCATCACTGTTTCTGCATTATCCTCAGCTAATTTTGCTAGATTTTCAAGAATATCCGCTAAGAAAGAATATAGAATTTCATAAATCTGATGAATTTGGTACAGTTGAGACGTTTGTTGAATATTCTGCGTTGTAGCACCGAAATGGAGATATTTCTGTCCTTCTTCATTTAGATGAGGAAGCAATGTCTTTAAAAAAGGTACAAATCCATGTCCGATTTTTGCTTTAATAGCTGCCATTTTTTCAAAATCTATATTTTCAATTTTCGCATTTGCTACTATATTATCAGCAGCCTTTTGAGGAATAATACCAACTTGAGCCTGTGCCGTGGCTAAGGCTGCTTCAACCTTAAGCCACGTTTCGACTTTTGATTCTTCTATTAATAATTTTTTTATTCCACGATCATCAAGCTTACTTTTTGAATCATAAAGAGCTCTCATACAATACCTCCTTTTATTCGATTATTTCCCTTTTAATTTATCATCAACCGCATGACGGACAAATTCTACATGAGGTCCAAAAACAACATGAATATGTTTTTCTGAAGGAAAGAAGATACCGGCACATCCAGAATCTTTAATTTTTACCTGATCCACTTTAGTTGGATCGACTAAATCAATTCTTAAACGAGAGATACAGTTCTCAACATTTACGATATTTTCTTTTCCACCAAGTCCTTCAATAACGATACCTGCAATTGTTGGCCAATCTTTTTGTTTCAATAATTCATTTGCACTTTCTTCCACTTCAAAAGGTTCACGTCCTGGAGTTTCCAATTGGAACTTCAAGATATACCATTTGAACACAAAATAGAATAAGAAGAAATTGATAACTCCCAATAAAATTAAATTTAACCAATGTGTATTTTCATACATTAATCCAAAGATACCAAAATCAAAGATTGTACCACGAATGTAGCCAACGCTAATATTTAATAATTGATATGGTAACATTCCAACACCACATAATACACAATAAATAATAAATAGTGATGGACTAATAAATAAGAATGAGAATTCCAAAGGTTCAGTTATATTACCTAAGAAAGCAGTTAATACACAAGTTGTGATAACACCTTTTGCCATTTTGCGATTCTTTAAGAATGATGTTTTATACATAGCCAATCCAATAGCTGGAATACGGAATAATGTTGTTAGTTCTTTAGCACCACCTAAATAGCTTGATAATTTTGGCATCAATTGAGCCCAATAAGGGCTGTCTGGTCCAAGATTAAATAAAACTTCGTTCATCGCATTTAAGATACCAACATATTCTGTACCATTGATTGTATATACACCACCAGCCTCTGTAAAACGAACAACTGAAGCCAATACGTGATGTAATCCAAATGGTATCAACATACGATTAAACATATAGTAAATAGATGCTCCAATATAATCTGTTGTAAAGATAAAAGAAATGCTAATTAAGAATGCTGTAATCCAAGACCAAATAACAGGAATCACCAATCCTAATGGAATCACAAACACAACCGTTAAAATTGGAATAGATTTTTTACCACCAAAGAATGCAAATGCTAATGGTAGCTCCAAACGATAGAAACGATTTGCAGTTGCTGCGGCAACAAGACCGGCAATAATACCACCTAAAGCTTCTAGTTTTACGGTTTGAACACCTAAATAAACACCTTGTCCAACCTGGGCCATTGTAGTAGCATCTGCTAATGTACCTGAAACTGTTAAATACACATTCATGGTTACATTTAATACCAGATATCCAACAACAGATGCGAATACCGCAATTCCCTTTTCATGTTTAGCGACACCTTGTGCTACACCCATCGCAAACAATAGTGGAATATTGTTAAAAATAATACTTGTAATTGAGCTTAAACTTGTTAAAACTATTTTTAATACTTCATTTCCTAAAAATGGAAATCTTTCAACCATATAACTTTGTCCCAATGCACTACAAACACCCATAATCATACCAACAGGAGCTAATAATGCGATTGGAAGCAATAAAGAACGACCAAAAGTTTGAATATTGTTTTTCCAACTTTGTGGAACTTTTGGAAGTTTTCCTAGTACTGAACTAGCCATAACTCTCCCTCTTTTCTTTTTCCTAATTCATTAATTTGTGCGCATCAAATTAAGTAATCTCATTATTTCATTCACAAAAGTAAAATTAAAGGCAATATTGTATAATATTTTTGATGCAAAAAGTGACCTTTACGGTTAACTTGATTTTGATGATACTTAAGAAGAAGGTGTTGATTATGGGACTATCACTTGCAAAAATTAAATTATTAAAGTTTATTCAAGAAGCCAATCAAATTTCATTAGAAAAATGTGGCCAACATTTTGACAAAGATATATGTACCATTCGAAGAGATATACAAGATATCAATGATTTTTGTAGGCAGCCTATTATTCAGGTTAAAAAATCCATATGTTCATGTCCTCTCTCCTATCAAGAATATTTACAAGTCATTAAAAGATTAACAAACTATGACTACTTTAGTTCTTATGACGAAAGATTGAAAGTTGTAATCTGTAAAATTTTCTTTGATGGATTTGCGAATATGACTGAGCTATATACCTTATGGAATCTTTCGCTGACAACTAAGAAAAATGATATGGTAAAATTTAGAAAACTTATGACAGAACTTTCCATGAATGTAGATATTATGCGAAAAAAAGGATTAAGAGTTAGTGGAAATGATTTATTATTTCGAATTTATGTTACAAACCAAATCTATTCCTTAATTGAAATCAAAGATGATACATCCATTACGGAAAGAATAGCAAACACACCTTTAGAACATCAAATCTATGAAATGATTGATGAGAATTATAAAAACTATATTCCAAGAGCTTTGAAGGATATTCAAAAATATCTGGATACCTACCATCTTTCAATCACATATAGTTCTAAAAAAATGTTATTGTTATTTTTATGTTGCTTATACTTTTTGCCACCAAAAGAAGATATGGAATTTATTCAAAATATTCCTTTCCCTCATCTTTCAGCAAACATAACACCCGATCCATTTTTCAATGAAGTTATAGGGGTTGTAATTACTATATTGGATTTATCAAAGAAACCACCATACATCTTTGAAAGAAAATTAAAAGATATTTGTGATCAATTTATTTATGAAGTAGAACAAGCGATGAATACTTCTATTTACACAAAAGAAGAGTTGAAACTA
>CAVGPK010000050.1:12806-14221 GCA_963631155.1 bacterium
AACTAGAGGTCTATTCGTATGTACAAAAAGGAATTGCTCAAACCTATTTAAATTCAGCAATCATTGATAAATTGGTGCGTAACGTGGACAAACAATTTCCGGAATTGTACAAAATTGTAAAGACACATTCTAAGATATTAGAAAGCCAACTTCCGATTCATGTCAACAAAGATATGTTGTTTACACTGACTTTGATTTTCCAAAGATTTATCCTAAAAAACAGATTGTATGATAATCATAAAACCAAGATTATTATTGTAACGGGCGTGCCTTATGAGCGCCTAGATTTTTACAAGCAGCAATTAAATGAACATTTTAATGTGGATTATGTAGGTCACGCAAATATAAATAGTCTTCAAACCATTGATGATTTAGAATATGATTTTATCTTTACTTTTTCAGAAAGAACATGCAATATTGTAAGTTCAAAATACAAGCGTACAATTCTCACCAATTTCTTTATTGATATAACTGAAGAAGAAAGATTAAAAAATATAGGTGTGCAAGAAAAAAAGACAAAGATTATTGCGAATGAATTATTAAAACATATAAATCAATGTGAAAATGATAAAGAAAAAATTGAGTTCTTAACTCATGCTTACCCGAATGCATTTATTTAAGAGTTGGAGGTTTGTTATGAAACATGGTAAAAAAACAAAAATCATTTTAGAAGATGCTCCTTTATTAAAGAGAGCAATAGCATATACAATTGATTTTTCATTAGAATTTATTCTTTTATTTCTTTTAATGATTGGAATCAATGGTTTGTATCAAAATTCAGAAACACATTCTCAAGCTAATTTTGTACTTTTTTGCAGTATTGTGATATTTATATTCTTATTTCTTTATCTTCCTACAAAACATAATGGACAAACATTTGGAAAGATGTTTTTTAACATTAAAACAGAAAGTACAGAAGATAAAAGGTTAGGATATTGGTTGAATTTTGCGAGAGAATTTGTGTTTAAATTTATGTTCAGTTTACTATTGATTCCATTAGAAATGATTCAAATTGGTCTTTACTATATCAAGCATCGCAGTCTAGATAATATTCGATTAATCCACGATGGAATTTTGTTCACTCGTGTAGTTTCAATGGAAGGAAAATAGTATGGCATTTATTTTTATCGATTTTGACAGGACCCTTTATGATCATGACGAAAAGACAATTCATAAACAAGATATTAATGCATTGATTCAAGCTAAGGACAAAGGGCACAAGCTATTCTTATCAACAGGAAGACCTCATATCAATCTAGATGGAATCTTACCAAATGATTTGTTTGAAGGAGGGATTTTTTCTTGTGGAGCCAAGGTTACGATACAAAACAAAACAATCTATTTAAATACATTTAAGCAAGAAGATGCAAAAGCTTTAATCTCTTCTTTATTAGAAAAAAACATTGATTTTACAG
>CAVGPK010000051.1:0-13235 GCA_963631155.1 bacterium
CTTCTATTGTTAATACTATTTTTTTATCCCCATTCCCTGTTGCTTTGAGTCCGCGCGTTATATAGATAGTAGAACCAATACCTGCAATAATCGCAAACATCAAAATAACAAGCACAATCATTCGGACAGGATTAACTTTACGACGAGTTTGCCTAGTCGGCATTTTCTTCGTCCTCCACAAAAGTATTTATAACTTCCTCGACCATATCCCACTCTTCATCGCTTTCAATAGGCAATAGTTGTCCTTTATCATCATATCTAGAAGCATAGACTTCACCATCTTCACTTTCTGGATCTTGAAAAACGACATATTGACTTTTTGTATCTTCACTATCAAAAGTAAAAAGAATCGTCATCTTTTTTTCGTTTCCATTTTGATCTTTTACATATAAACTATTTGAATCTAACATAAAAACCTAACCTTTCATAAAAAGAACGGGAGACGATTAAAATCCCCCGTTTTGTCTGTCCAAAAAACTCTGTAAAATTTGAACAGCCGCCATTTGATCAATTACTTTTTTTCGTTTCTTTCTCGAAACGTCCCCCTGAAGTAAAATTCTCTCTGCAGCAACTGTTGTTAAGCGTTCATCCCATAAATGAACTGTAATACCATGAGATTCTAATTCTTTGGCAAAATCACAAGAAATCTCACCACGAATTCCTATATCTCCATTCATATGCTTTGGTAGTCCCAATACAACTTCCTTTACTTTATTTTCACTAAGAATCCTTAGAACTTCTTCTAAGCATGAATTATAATCATCCGATTCAAAGCGAACTGTTGTTAAGGCTCGACATGTAATATGTAGTGCATCGCAAATCGATACTCCACAAGTTTTAGAACCCAAATCTAAACCAATTATACGTTCCATTATTTATCTAAATAAGCACGTACAAGTTCTTCAATGATTTCATAACGTTCAATTTTTTGAATTAAATTACGAGCATTCTTGTGCGAAGAAATATACGCTGGATCATTACTAATCAAATATCCGGCAATTTGATTTTCAGAGTTATATCCTCTTTCTTCCAAAGCATCACTTACTTCACGAAGAATCATCTTAATATTTTCACGACGAATCTGCTCAGTAGTAAATGTCATTGTTTCGGTAATGTCTTTCATAATTTCACACTCCTTAACATATATCCATTATACTGGATTCACCCAAAAAATCAAATACCTTGCATAAAAAAAGAGTGAACAATATCACTCTTCAAATCTATATATAAACCTTTACCAATCTGTCGCAATATCAAATTTCGTACCACTACCGTCTGTCGTAAAGCTACCTGTATCCACTACTATACCTTTCCCTAGACTTGTATCCACAATGTCCCCCTTAGAGTAGGTACTTAAATCAGCAGCAACCATCACATAATCACCTAACATCTTTGCACCATCTTCACGAATCCAATACGCGTCATTATTTCCTTGTGCTCTCATATATGAAACAACAGTTGACATATTTAAGTTATAATAAGTTTCTTTTCCACTTGGACCATAATAAACTCCATTGTAAGAATTCAACTTACCATCACTTGACGCATAATATGTTTTTGTTGATGTTTGGTAGCTTGAAGAAACATTTGTCGTCTGCATTTGTTGATTTGTTGCAGCAGTACTTGATTGTGAACTTTCACTTTCAAATTTTGTTGCATTTGTTTTTTCTGTAGCTAAAGTCACTACGGATTTAACTTCGTCGCTAATATGCTTATTTACTTGTTTCTTCTTTTCAACTTTAACAGTACTTATTTCTTTTGCGTAGTATGAATTTGTCTTCTCGTTAACCAATGAAACCGTCTGGATTGAATAGGCTCCGCAAGCGAACACTAAACATCCGAACATTACTTTTAAAATATATCTTCTTTTTTTATCCCCAAAATTCGATTCAAAAATTTCTTCTTCATCCAAAAAACTCTTTTTATCGATTCTCAAAATACACCTCCTACAAAAGTCAAACGACATTGTTAATTTACAACAAAACAAAGTATTATGCAACACTTTTTGGGTAGCACGCTCCCTTTGTATACGTGTAAGCGCTTGTAAAATGGGACGCTGTTAATTATTTTTTAAGATATAAATAAATATGATTTTCATATTCAGAAATTTAAAATTTCCGCATAAATAGTGGATTTCTCATTTCTGAACACTTTTCACATAATCATATATATTGAATAGTTAGCTTAAATCAACCAAAAAATATACAATTTTTAAAATAATACATAAATTTTTTAGAACTCACATTAAAATAGAGCACAGAAAAAATATGACATACACTTATAACCCATTGATATTTCTTCAATTTTCATTTTGAATCCATCTTATACATAAGCATCTTAATTTTTTGCCATTTTATCCTTTATCGCAAAAAAATAGTGCCCACCCAATTTCTTAGGTTGACACCATTAAGTGATATTCTAGTTGAATTATTTCACTCTGCTTTTCAATTCAAAGCAATCTATAAAGCAATCACATTTAATATAGCAGCAACTGCCCAAATAACCGAAAGTCCAAAATTTAATACTTTTCCAAACTTTTTTTCTGACATATAACCAAGCACTAAGCTATATACGCATAAAATAACCTCAAGAATAATAACCACAAGAACTGCATTAACACTAGAAAACATAATCTTATCTCCTTTTTTATATACAATATTATAACCACAAAGCATTATTTTCTCAATAGATTTGATAATCAATTATGGATTGAGACATAGCCTTCATTCTTTGTTTTGATAAATATAAATCTAATTTAGTTGTATCTAATAAAACATTTACTAAATCAATATATTCATTTGATTGAAACAAAAGCTCGTTTAAAGTATATCGAGCATTGTGCGCCACTTCTTTAAAGCCTAATATAAGCATATTATGCAAGAAAGCCTCTTTTACCGCATCTACAATTTCACCTTCATGATTAATATCCAAGTAATAGTCACAAGAATTAAACAATTGTTCAATATCTTTATTTTTGCACGCTGGATACAACATAACATTTGAAAAACGATTAAAATCCATTAACTTGCTCGACATTTCCGTTAATGCACAAATATGATATTCCATATCTGGTGCCGCATAAATAATTTCTTGAAGTCTTTCAATATGATCACTATTTGTACAAATTAAAACACGATTAGAATGTTGATTCTCTCTTTTAAAATCATACACATAGCCAAGAGAATGTACCATATCTTTATTTACACCCAACTCAACCAATTTTTCATAGCTTTCCTTCTTTTGAACGACAATTTCATTTGTTCGTTTTGAATGACCATCCAAAATAAATTGCATATTACCTGGAATATCTTCGCGATATCCTTCTTGCCAGAACAAAACATCTTGTTTGCCATTTTCTTCAAGTGCTTCACTAACCATAAAAGGGACGCCTAAAGAATTATAATATAGTCTTTTTGGTTTTATACCCAAAACATCAAACACAAACAAAATAAAGCTTACTTTATCATGAAAATTAAACACTTTATCCATATAATTTACTGTAATATCATGCGTCACATAATTTTCAACAACAATTTCATTTTCATACAAATCAAAATACGTACGAGAAACCAATTGAGCTTTCTTGTTAAAAATCGTACGTGCATATATGTTTCCTTTATTGTTGTAATGTTCACTTAATCGGCAAACATGATTTTCATCATACCAATCTACAACTTTAACCTGTCTTTTATTTGTTGGCTTTTGATAGAAAATTTTTCCTCTTTCTTTATTTAAATCAAAAATTTGTCCACTCGTATTTGAACTTTTAATTTCCCAATAATCAGGAACCACAATTTCATCAAAATAACGAGGACGTCCACTATCTTTATTTCCTAAAAAACAAGTATATATACTATAAACATCTTTAGGTAAATATCCATCATCACCAAGCGTCAATACAAGCCCTTTAAAGCCCGATTTACGCATACTCTCATACAACATAAATGAATCTTCATTAAAGTTATCCAAAAGCAATACAGGCACATCTACATAACGATTTTCTTCCATCTTTGTTGTACCTCCTTAGTCAAATAGCTTGAAGCAACTTCATAAGAAACCTTATGACAAATATCCATATCTAATTTAAATAATTCCAAAATACCTTTATATAAAGCTTCAATCTTTTCTTTTTCATCCTTAGGTAAATCAATCAAGATTCCATTTTCTTTATGACGAATAAATGTTGGATTGCCATAGCGAACATCAAAACCAACAATAGGACAGCCACCACCAACAGCTTCCATCAAAGTCAAACCAAATCCTTCTGAAGTACTACCAGAAATATAAGCTTCATAATTTTGATACACTTCACTCAAATCTTGTTGTCCCATTAATCGAATATAGTTCGATGCTTTATGTTCTTCTATAATCTTCTTTATTTTATTTTCTTCAGAACCATACCCATAAATATCCAAATTCAATTCAGGATACGTTTCATGCGCCTTAATAACCGCTTTACAAATCCAGTCCACATGCTTTTCACTTGCTAATCGACTTGCCGTAATTAAGGAATAAGGCTTACGATTAGAAGTTGGATATTTCAACTCGGCAAGACTTCCAACAGGAATTGTATAAATATTAGGTTCTAATCCTTTATATTTTTTGAACTGTTCTAACATCAAATCTCTTTGAGCATCCGTAGCACAAACATAAAAATCAACATGTTTAGCCATATTAAAATCGTATTCATAATAATTATTCCATAGAATTGTATCCTCATTTGTTTCATTTTCACTAAAGTGATCCGCATGAACAATAACTCCAACTTTCGCATCGTTGCAATTCATCAATACAGCCTGACCAATATCCGTTGTACGATCTAGAATCACGACATCATCTCTTGTCAAAGCCATTCTTTCCACCATATAACCTACAAGTTGTTCTTTGCAAGTTAAGACCTTATCTTTAAATTTATACATTACACGATCATCATCAATAATCTCTTCATAAGCAACACTACCATTCTCATTAAAGAACCGACGATTGTATAAATGAGCCTTATTATCTAATGGAGCATAATATTCGCTATAAAGACGTCCATAGGTAAAATAGTCTTTACGATATAAACATCCATGACTCACCATTTCCACTCGATGAACAAGATTACTATTTTCCTTAACCAAATATACATTAAAGAAATTATTGTTTCCATCAAATATGTACTTACAAATCTTTCCTTTGATTTCTTTTTTGTAATTTTTTAAAGAAAAAGTTGCCTCTAAATCCTCTAAAGTATATGTGACTGGACTCGTTTTAAAATCTGTAAAATATTGATACAGCCAAATAACTTCTGAATCTAAAAAACCAATATTTTTAGTCATATGTTCTATATTCTCTACAGGAAACATATCACAAAAGACAAACTTGGCATCGGCTTGAATATTACGAAACATTCTTGCACGATATACCTGTGCATATTCAACACCAGAACTTGCCCAACCTATTCCTAAATTAAAATTATATATCATTAAAAGCACCTCTTTCTTTAAGGATACAATACAATCATCTTTTTGTCTTCATTATAACTGACATCAGCCAATAAAATATTTCTTACCATCGCATTTTTGATGGATTTTTCCATATCTGTAAAAGAAGAACGAGCCTCCCTTTGATATTCAAACAAAATATTTCTTTGTGCACTTTGCCTACCACTAATTGCACTTTGAAGTTGTTGGAGATAATCCACCTCTTCTACCCAACCATCATCTAACGCTTGCAAAGTGCATAAACGACAGAACTCATCGAAACGTGGACCAATTTGTTTCTTCTTTTCTTTAAATGCAACTTTCGCAAATCGATTTAAATACTCTAAAGGAGTATCTTTTTTTACTTCATATATTTTATATGACAAATGATCATAAATATATCGACGTATTTCAGTCTCTGTTAGATTTTTATGTTCCGCAACAAAAGAATCAATATTTTCTTCAATTAATCTCAAAATAAAATCTTCATCCATATTTTTACCATCTAACAATTCATTACGTACATCATACATAATGCCCCTTTGACGTTTCATACATGAATCATAATCCATCGCATTTTTACGTTGCATAACAGCCGACTCTTCTTTGATCTGTTGGGACTTATTAATCATACGTTTGATTTTTCGCAAAGATATAGGTTTATCTTCATCTACATACTTCTCAATAATCTTATCGCCCATTACACTAGATACGACATCATCCTCTAAAGAACAATAAAATATGGATACACCAGGCTCTCCTTGTCTTCCTGCACGACCTCTAGCTTGTCTTTCTGTACGAACATTTTCCATACGTCCTACACCAATCACACATAAACCGCCAAGTTCTTTTACTCCAGCACCTAGATGAATATCCGTGCCACGTCCTGCCATACTTGTCGCAACAGTCACCGTATTTTTTTGACCTGCCTCCTTGACAATTTCAGCTTCCCAAAAAGCGTTGTTCGCATTTAAAACACTATGTTCAATTCCCTTTTCAACTAGAATTTTAGACAATAACTCCGTATCTGAAATTAAAGAGGCAATCAAAAGAACTGGTTGTCCTGTCGCATGTCTTTTTAGTGTTTCTTCAATGACCGCTTCGAATTGATCTTCACTTGACTTGAAGTATTGATCGGGCAAATCGATTCTTTGTACTTCTTTTCGAGGAGGAATAATCACAACGCGTTTTGAATAAACTTTTAATAACTCTTCTTTTCCATCCGCAATCGTTCCTGACATACCACTCATTTTAGGGAATAGATTAAATAAATTTTGATAAGTAACACTTGCCATTGAACGTTGTTCTTGAGAAAGTTTCACATGTTCCTTTTGTTCAATTGCCTGATGTGATCCTCCACGAAGTTTCATACCTTCCATTTTACGACCGGTCGATTTATCTAGTAACACCACTTCATTATCGTCTGTAACAACATAATCTGTATCTTTATCCATTAGAAAATGTGCGCGCATAGCTAAAACAATATGACGATAGATTTCAAAATTTTCTTTCGCATATAAATTTGAAATTCTAAAGTACTTTTCAGCATATTTTGCTCCCTTTTCTGTGAGCCATACTTTTTCATCTTCGATTTCATAATGTTCATTCTCAATTAATGTTGTCACAAAGAAATCAATCATCGCATACAAATTGGATTGAACACGTGGAGATCCAGAAATAACAAGTGGCATCGATGCGCTATCTAATAAAACCGAGTCCGCTTCATCGATAATGACATAATAAAATTCACGCATAAACCGATCACTTGCGTCATGGACAAGATTGTTCATTAAATAATCAAAACCTAAAATAGAATGTGTCGTATAAACAATATCGGCATTATAGATATCTTTCTTTTCATCTTTCGTAAGTTGCATATTTGCATCTCGAGTGGCGCCTGCTTTACAAGACAATCCTAAAAATTCATAAACTTGTCCCATCTCTTGAGCATCACGAATCGCTAAATAATCATTAGCAGTAACAAGAATCGTACTTTTTCCTGTAAGAGCATTTAAATATAAAGGCATAGTAGCCGTTAATGTTTTACCTTCTCCCGTATTCATTTCTGCCAAATAACATAAATGTAAGGCAATTCCTCCATAAATTTGAACATCATAAGGCATCATGCCTAAAACTCGATAATCCGCCAGAGCACATACCGCAAAAGCTTCTGGTAATAAATCATCCGTTGATTCTCCATTGTTTAAACGATTTTTAAATTCAACTGTTTTTTGTTTGAGTTCAAAATCGGAAAGATCTGACATGTTTTCAATTTGTGCTTTCACTTGATCTAAAAGAAAATGTATTTTTTTATCAATTTTATTCATTCCTTCACCTTCTTTTCTGTGATTTCAAATGAATGAAAACGAAGGGATGTACCTCCGGCATTAATCAATTGAATACGATAGCTATAGGTTTTTAGTGGGCATTTAAAATCCTGATCTGGATTACGAATAATTAGAGTTCCTGCTTCATTATCATATCGATCATAAAATGACATTTGTATAATAAATGAATCAAATGGTTCCATATTCACTCGGATATGATACTCACTTTCTCCATCAATCATAGGAAGAGTTGGCTCCGTACGCATAATTTGATAATTAACTTTAGAAAACCATTCTTTAATGATCGCTCCAGGAGGCATTAAAGAGTTTTCAAATTCCACATCATTTTTAGAATGAAAATGAATTTTAGATCCATATAAATAGGATGCAGATGCATATTCATTCCAATATACTCTCCATATTTTATTCATTTTCATCTTCCTTTCGATTAAAATCAACATCCAATATATTTTGGTATTGATTCGCAAACCAAGACACAATACCATAAGTATCATCATTATGGCGTCCATGAAGTCCTTTGCCGTAAATTTCAACATGATTATCCTTAATATGTGAAATCAACATATTATAGGCTGTGGAATCATAATCGTCTTCATACATATAGGAAATGATAAATTTAGTATTACTAAAATCGCTTTGATCAAATAAATCCCAGAATCTTGAATTCAATTTTAGAACACTATCCTCTGACATATCTCCATAGTTTTTTGTCAATACGTCAAGTGAGGTTGGAAAGGTTTGTGGTCTATCCAATCGTTCATATTTTGCCATATCACCCAAACTTGCCAATGGTTTTCCTAAAATAAGGGCATGTGGACAAAATTTGCATCCATAATATAAAGCTCCAAATGTTCCCATTGAAAGTCCAGATAATATCAATTGGCTAGAATCAAATTCCAATTCATCTAAACAACAACGAATATAAGATGTGATTTGATTTTCAAATTCTTCATCACCTAAATAAAAGGCTCCACCTTCCAAACGGTTATCGGTAATCAATATAAAAGGAGCACCAAAACGTCTCATCATATAGTAGCCTTCAAAGGATTCCATTGTTTTATATCCACTAAAATACACATTTAAAGGAGGTTTTAAATCACCTGGGTCAAAGTAAACAAAAATTTCTTCTCGTTTACTTGTAACAAAACGCTTACCTCCTGGTAAAAAAGAGCCATATTGTTTACGACTATAACGATCATGAAGATTATGAATTGTTAATTTACCTTTCCCTTTAGCAAGCAAGGATACAAAGATGGATCCATCATATTGTTTATTTTCAATGATACTACTCTCTTTCATATCCTCTTCACTAAAGATCCATCGATTTTGTAGTGTAGAAATAGAGCCAGATTGAAATTGTTCGACTTTTAATTGAATTTCAATCCGCCCTTCTTTTTCATATTCAAGCCATAATTCTAAAATTTGATCTTTAAAAAATGGAATGTTGTTTTTCCAATACGCAATTTGATAGAAATCCTCTCCAAAATCACCTTCCAATTCAACCCCTGTAAATCCATTAAAGAATACAGTACCTTTAAAGCTTGGTGAAATGGATACATATTGTGGATTATATTTTTCGCCATATCCCTTATCGTAAAATAAATGAGCCTCATAATCCAAAAAGTTTTGAATGGAATCAAAACTTATTCTTTTTCCTTTTCTTGATTTAAGAATATATTCGATATTTGAATCTAAGCCTACGTCATCTAACACATATAATGTGTAGGCACGAATTTTTTTAATTAAGATTTTACATTCATCATAAGAAATAGTTCTAGACAAAAAACAGATATCATAATGTATTTCTGTCATATCCTCTAAATCTTCTAAAAAAATCCAAGTCACATATTCAGGAATATGGAGGTTAGTCGATAAATCTGTATTCCCAAGTTGTAAAACATTAATCTTGTTGAACATGATTTGTAACCTCCTTCCACTTTTGAATTAAACGTTTCGTGTTATATACCTTTCCTATTTCATAACTACTAATCATTGCTTTATTCCAATTGGTTAAACTATTTAAATAATAAGAAAGATACATAGGAATATCACTCAGATTGTCTATAATAAAACCATTTTGTCCATGATGAACATATTGATTTTCTTGACGTACAAGCATAGGAATACCCGTACTAATACTTGAAATTTGAAGGTACAAATCAGGATTCTTCGTTATATCGACCATAATTCTTTGAAGCCGTATACATTTAGAAATACTGAGTTCATCTACACATTGATCTACATAGAATTTAATTGGAACTTGATTTTCTCCATCCAAGTCAAACTCAGCCTTTTTATCATCTTTTTTTCTTGCCAAACGTGCATCCAATCCATTTTCAAGTAAAACTTGTTGTACATGATTTAAAATTTGATCCACACGATTATACATCGCATTACGCGTAAAGAAATGGATACGAGCATGTTCGTTTTCATTAAAATATTGTGCAAACAATAAGATAAGAGTATCTAAGTCTTCTACATCTAATCCGTCCACAGGAACAAGAATATTTTGTACATTCAATTGTTGGCTAATTCCAAAATCAACACGTGTATCAAATGGAGTAATATCAATAATAGAAATTGAGGATTCCACACTATCTTTTATACGCATAATCTTATCAGATGTATCCGTCACAACATAATTCGCACTCGAAATCATGCTAGAAAGCTCACTATAATTATTCGATCGATCTTTATAAAAAGATAAAATTGTTTTTTTATCTTTTAATGCCTTTTCTAAAATGGAATTATGCAAAGGATGCATGGCCATGCAGAAAATATCACTATCTTTTGTTGTTCGTATAAAAGTATTTAGTACTTCTAATAAAAATTCTGACATACTTGGATAAAAGCTTTTCCTAAAAATATAAGTTTTTCCTTCAACATTATACATATTATTTTGATTGTTGATTTCAATGTGATCATCATCAAAGAAGTGAATAAATTTCCATTGACCATCTTCCCCTAAATATTGTTCGTAGACTCGTTTATTATTTTGATAGATTTGTGTACAAGATAAAAAGCCTCGATCATCATAGATATTTTTACGTACGACAACATCCTTTTGAAATAGGTCCACTTGAATCATATTTCCATCTTCGCCAAAGAGAATTTCTGCATACTTTTCTCCAGATACGTAGGCAATGACACAAAAGTTGGTATAGACAAATTCAGTATATTTAGGCCAAGCCAGATCATGAAAAGATAAAGTGTCAACGGCTTGCGTTTTAATTTCTTGAATCGCGTCAAAAACAGAAAAGTATGGAGCATGAAAGACAGATTGTCTATGTAGAAAGTGTCTAAAATTTGGACTAAAACTAATATTGAGAATTTTATAATCCATAATATGATTTCGATTAAACAATTGCACTTGTTTTACCGTATCATCAAATTCTGTGACCATACGTCGCGAATAAAAAGATTGTTCGTTTTCATGAAACTCATTTCCATGATACCAAGAAGGAATAAAATACAACATATGAATCATCTCCTAAATAAAGCGTTTATATGAATCAAAACTATGATATGCTTTGATTTCTAAATAGAGTGAGCATACAAGTCCAGAAAGCATCATAAATGTAGATGGAAGCATAGCATACTTACTTAAGACAATACCTGCGGTTTGTAGGTAGAAAGAAAGGCTTAAACAAGCACACATAATAAGTCCACTTATCGAACTTAAGAATAATACCCATTTCAAAATATAATTGCGAGTTGGTTTTCCAGCTCGTACATTCAAAATGACATCGCCTCCATAGAGTAAGTTTTCACTTAAGTCCCATGGATTTACGAATAAAAGTGAAAATAAAATATTTAAAATAAACAATAATACAATATAGAATGCCATACCAAAAGTTGTATTCAATGTTAAATTATTTGCCCACCAAGTAATGAGCTCATTCTTTTTCCATACGATATGTGCAAGTCCAATCAAAACTTGTGGAATTGTAAAAAAAGCACTTCCAAACATAATAGCCATAAATCCGACTGGGTTGTATTTAATCGCTAAATAGTTTTTGTCTGCATGAATATTGTGTACAGAAACTCTTTGAAGTGGAATTTTCTTTTCATGAAGTTCCATAAAGATCATAATGATAATCATGATTAGAGAAATAAGCATAGGAATCCATATTTCATCAAAATGGGCTCCAAATAAAGTTGAAACAAGACCTTCGCACATATTAACACAAATAATTGGTGCAAAACCTCCTACACCATATTTTTGATTCCACAACAAAAGATTTTGTGCAATACAAGCACCACATATCAATTCCAATACAACAACGATGCGTGTCATTATTCTTTGGTCGATATATATAATCTCTCTTGCATATAAGATAGATTGAAGTACAGCAATCGCAAACGCAATGCCAGTCATCCAATATTGCATATTCTTAGGTGAAGTTCTAGCTTTAGCTTCTTTTGAACGCAAAGCTTGTACAATCATTAGAATCAAAGAGGATGTAATATATGGTGTAATACCTAATGTCATCACATAACACTTTTGACTCGATCCACTTACAGCCATAGTCAACATACTTCCTAAATCCAAACCAACATTAGAATAGGAACTTAGGTCAATTCCATTTAATGGAATTTTATGGCAGATATAATATATGAAAATAATAATTATTGAAAATAAGGTTCTATTTCTAACCAAATGTGTTTTTTGCCCCATAAAAATGACTCCTAAATAAAAAATAACAGTAACTAATTCTAGCTACTGTTATTTTACCACTATTTACAAAGAATTACTTATCTTCTTCCTTTTTTTCTTCTTTTTCTTCCTTACGTTTAGAATATGTTTCTTTTAATGAAACAAGAGTACCTACAATAGGGATCCATGACCAGAATACTTTCGAAGAAAGTTCTGATTTAGGTGTTTCATTTTCAGTCACAGTTTCTTCTTGATTTGCCTTTGGTGTTTCCGTCTCAGTCACTGTCTCAACATTTTGAGAATCATCTCGAACAACTGGTAATGGTGCTGGTGTTGTATCGACAACTACGTTTTGTACAACACTTCCTCCACCAGTAGTATCTGCAACCACACTTGTTGTATAGCTTGCACTATTTGATAAGCTTTCACTCGATGATAGTGATTCACTGATAGATTCAGACTCACTTAATGAAGCAGAAATACTTTCACTTTCAGAAATTGAAGCAATGATACTTTCTGATTCACTAATAGATGTAGAGATTGATTCACTTTCACTTAATGATCTAGATGCACTTTGTGATGCTGAAATACTTGCTGATTCAGACTGACTTACTGAAGTCGATGTACTTTGACTTTGTGATACAGAAGTAGATGTTGATTGACTCTGACTTACTGATGTACTTGCTGACTGCGATTCACTCAATGATGTTGATGCACTTTGTGATGCTGAAATACTTGCTGATTCAGACTGACTTACTGAAGTCG
>CAVGPK010000052.1:0-13169 GCA_963631155.1 bacterium
GACTTTTTTTCATTTCAACAATCACTAGATGTATAAATTCAATTAGAAGTTAACGCACTTCACAAAGCCTTAACCATTTGCAAATATACGTCATATATTTAATCTACAATTAAATTTTTAATCCCATTGATACAAGCTGTTTCATAAAAAAAGTTCATTTCCTCTCGTGTATATAACTTTGGATTTTCCACAAAACAATATTCCATATCTAAATAACTATATTTGGATTGTGCTAAAGGATTGTAATTTAACAATTCATAATGAACATCTTCATATATAGACGATATAAAACATGAAATAGAACTAATATTTTCTTTAGTAGCCGTCATATTAGGAATTAAAGGAGTACGAACAATCACTTGATCCTTCTTATCCGATTCTAACAAAAACTGAATATTCTTTAATATTTTCTCATTAGTAACACCTGTTAAAGACATATGCAGATCTGGATCAAACACTTTACAATCACAATAGATTTGATCTAAATAAGGATATGCTGCTTTTATATTCTTTATATCTGTGTATAAACTTGTTTCAATTGCTGTATGAAGCCCTTTTTTCTTACATTCCTTTAATAATTCTACTAAAAAATCAATTTGTAGAAAGGGTTCGCCACCAGAAAAAGTGACTCCTCCTTCATACTTGAAAAAGATTTCATCCTTTAGTATTTCTTTCATACAAGAATTTACATCATATTCTTTTGAATCCATACACAAAGCTAAAGTAGGACACATATCACAAATCTGATCCCAATTTTCATCATAATTTCGTTGTACGCAAATTCTATTATTGTTAAAAAGAATCCCGTTTTTCTTGCATGCACGAACACATGACAAGCAATGTATACATTTCGATTCCATATATAGAACTTGTGGCATCAATTTTAAACCTTCTGGATTTTGACACCATTTGCAACGCAATGGACATCCTTTAAAAAATACCGTTGTACGAATACCATTACCATCATGTGTCGCAAATCTTTTGATATCAAAAATAAATCCCTTAGATGTTGTCATAACTTGTTCTCGCAATAATTTCATCTTGGAGTTCACCTGCAAGTTCAGTAAAATAAGCAGTATATCCGGCTACACGAACAGTCAAAGAACGATATTGATCTGGATTTTCTTTTGCTGCCAATAAATCTTCTTTTCGAACAACATTAAATTGTATATGTGGTATTTCTAATTCTACAAATGTACGTAGAAAATTTGAAAATTTAAGAATTCCAGTTTGAGTTTTAAAAAAATCAGGTAAAAACTTCATATTTAATAAACCACCATTCGTTGTACAAGAATTATCCAAATGAGAAACAGATTTTAACACCGCTGTTGGCCCCTGTAAATCACGACCATAGACAGGAGATAGTCCTCCATCTGCTAATGGTGACAATGCCAATCTACCATCTGGACTCGCCCCTACATTTTCTCCCATGGGCACATGTGCACTTACTGTATACATGCCTGTATGATATGGACCATTTCGATAGTTTTTATATTTTCGAAGTTTGTTTCTAAATTTCAAAGTCCATTTTGCACCGATTTCATCCACCCATTCCACATCATTTCCATATTTCGGACAACGATTCAACAACATTTGGCGCATCCATTCATTATCTTTAAAATTATTCATTAAAGCCTTTTCTAATTCAATCTTAGATATTCTATTTTCATCATATACAAGTTTCTTTAATACTGCAAAACTATCTGCAAGATTGGCAACCTGTATCATTTGAATTCCAGACAAATTATAATGTGCGCCACCACGGGTAACATCTATTCCTTTATCTAAACAATCGTCAATAACACTTGATAAAAAAGCCGTTGGTAATATATCAATATGTCCACGTTCAACAGCTTCTAAACAAGGAATCATTTTTTCAATAAAATAATCCATCATCTTTTCAAATGAATCTTCTAGTTCTTCAAATGTAGTATAAGTGCTTAAGCTTCCATAATCAGGCCCCAGCTGTTGATTTGTAATTAAGCAACGTCCGTTATTTAAAGTTAATTCAAGAACTTTGTTCATATTAAACATACCCGAATCTGACCATCCTAAATTATTTCCTTGAGTTGTTAATTCTACACACCCAACAATAGCATAATCCAATGCATCTTTATGCGAAATACCTAACTCCTGCATAGCAGAAACAATAGCTTTATCATTAAAAAATTGGGGCATACCACTTCCTTTAGATACTACGCGAATCGCATGTTCCAATAAGTCTTGATTCGTTTTAGAATGAAGTCGAACAGATAAGTTCGGTTGCGGTAAACCAATGTCTTCTTGTGCACTTAAAAATAAATGACTTAATTCATTACAAAAATCATTTCCATTTTCATCTTGTCCACCTACGCAAATATTAAATCCAATAGGAAAACCTGCAAAATATTTTGCACTGTGTGCATTTCTCAAATATACAATTTCATTAAATTTTAACCATAAACATTCAATAAGTTCTAATGCTTCATCTTCTTTTAACATACCAGAACGAGTATCTTTTTCATAATATGGATATAATATTTTATCTAAACGTCCAGGAGAAAAACTAGATGCATTACTTTCCATATGCAAAACTACAAACAAAAACCAAAGTGACTGCAAGGCCTCATGAAAACTTTCAGCTTTTTCATATGCAATTTTTTTGCACACATCCGCAACATCTTTTTTATTCATGCTTAAAGCTGCTTCATAATACCTCATTATAAATTTTTGAACACCCTGCATAACTAAAATGACACATTCATAAAATTCCCTTTTATTATCTTCACAATTTAATAAATGTTCTTGAGCAATATGAATATATCCGCTAGGACCTAATTCAAGCCACTCTTTGACATTTGGACAAATATGCCCTTGTGCATGATCTGTTTGATTAATTTTCACAACTTTAGAAATCGATGATATTTCTTCTCCATATCGATTTTTTAAGACATCTTCAAGACTTTTTCCTTTCCAAAACGGTACGATTTCTCTACGAAAAATTTCAATATCTTCTTTACGTACATTAAATTTGTCTTGTGGACGAGTCGGAATCGTTTCAAATTCACGATCCACCCATGAAATTCCGCTTTCAGGAAAAACAACACCATAGCGAACGCCTTTCGTTCGATTTCCTACAATCAATTCTTCAGACTCTATTCCAATTTCTATTTCACATAGAGCATTGTACAAAGACAATGCTCTTTTATATGGGATTGATTTATTTTCATTTTCCTTATATGTTCGAGTAATAATTAAAGCTTGCTCAATACTAACATAACGAGGTTGAGATAACATTTTTTCTTTTAAAGTCGAAATTCTATCAAACATAAAAAATCCTCCGTTTCACATCTATTATAGAGAATAGAAAAAGAGGAATCAATAATTTATTATTGTTTTTTATTATTTTTTATTATTTTTATATTATAATTTTCTAGTCCTTTAGCTCCCTTATCTGAGATGATACCATAGAATTCATCAATCTTTGCATATTCATAATTTCCTGATTGATAATATTTATCTGACTCACACACCATATAAGGTTGTTTTGTCTGTTTTAGAATAATTCGCTTAGTTTGCCCATCATCTGCCATATAGGTCATAACACTATTTTTTTCAATATCTAAACCAACTACTCCCAAAAATGCTAAATCAAAATGAAAATGTTGAATAAAATCATCTGTAATATTTCCTACAAATCCATTTCTTCCTTGATCAAATTGCCCTCCTATAAAAATAGTAGAAACTGTACTATTCGAGAGAATTTGTGCAATATCCAACATATTTGTAACGACAGTTATAAGCTTGTTATTGGATGCAATCAGCTTTGCTAATTCTATATTTGTAGTAGATATATCCAAGAAGACAATCGTATTCTTTTCAATTAAATCATAGGCAAGTTTTGCAAGTTTCATCTTCTTTTTTACATTAACACTCTTTCGAGTATTTGCATTTAAAAGATGTACATTTTCACGATTTAAAATAGCCCCACCATAAATCTTCTTACATTTTCCATTTTTTTCTAACACGCTTAAATCTTTCCGTATTAAATCAGGCGTCACTTTAAAACGTTCACTCAATTCCTTCACTAAAACTTTACCATTCATATTTAATTCTTCGATAATTAAATCTTGTCTTTCTTCCACAAACATAAATTATCCTTCTCCATCTTCAATAACTTTTGTTTTAAATCTATTCCGTACTCATAACCAACCATTCCATTATTCTTTCCTATTACACGATGACAAGGGATTAGAATCGCAATCGGATTTTTATGGATTGCTTGTCCTACTGCACGAACAGCTTTAGGGTTATTTATCGCACAAGCAATATCTGAATAAGAAACTGTTTTACCATATTCAATTTTTAAAAGTTCACTCCAACACGCCTTTTGAAAAATTGTTCCATTAAAAGAGATAGGAACATCGAAATTTTTTCTTGTTCCACTTAAATATTCAAGAAGCTGCTTTTCACACAATGATAAAACAACATGGTCTCCGTTTGTTTCTTCTCTTCCAAAACTCAATCGAATAATACATCCATTTTGTTCTTCGATTGTGATATAGCCTATTTTAGTATGAATACATTTTTTCATAAGACATATACTCTTTAAAATTAGACAAATCTTTCCAAATAAATTTATTATCTTTCAACATCATATAACTATGAACACTGTTTTCTTTTGGAATCGATATAGAACCGGGATTTAAATAGATGTAATTCTCATGTTCCGTTTTACAAGGTATATGTGTATGACCATGTAATAAAATATCTCCAGCATGAAGTTTAGGTAGATTTTTCTCATTATAAATATGTCCATGTGTACAATATATAAATTGACCATTTACATCAAGCAACAATGAGTCGGATAAACATGCAAAATGAAGCACCATTTGGTCCACTTCACTATCACAATTTCCTCTTACGCAATATATTTTATCCGCCTTTGAATTTAACATCTCAATTACTTTTTTAGGATCATATTCTTTAGGCAAATCATTTCTTGGTCCATGATACAATAAATCGCCTAACAAAAGAATTCGATCTGGTTTTTCGTAATCGATCGCATTCATTAATTTTTGGCAATAAAAACTAGAACCATGAATATCACTCGCAATTAAATATTTCATATATATCCTCACTTTTGAAAACGTGATAAATGCTCATAAGGTAAAATCAAACGTCCTCGATATAATCCACATCCATCATTAATCAAATCATTATTAATGGCCGTAAACATATTTACGTCTAATTTAGATAAATCCAGATTTTGAAGCAAAATACCACGCTCATATGCTTCATCAAAAAAAACATTTCCATTTGGAACTAAATAATGACTACTTCGATCATCGTTTTGTTTATGTTCATAACGCAAATGATTAGCACTTCCTATTTCAGCTAAATCATCCATATCTTTGGTACGCAATTGAATTTCAAAATATGTACTAGAATACGTATCATAAAAAGTAATATGCAAAGATTGATAACCATTCCTATTCGGATTTGCGATATAATCACGATAATACGATTTCACAGATTCACTCAAGAGATTCGACTTTTTCTCCTTATCTTTATTTATTTGTGGAATAAATCCATATTTTTTAAGAAACGCAGGTAATTGATTCGCAATCTGATATAAATACCATATTTCTACTTCTTTTTTATTTTGATTTTGATCAAGATGACATTTTGGCATACTCACCACGATACGATATGCGATTAAATCACGGAATTTTAATAATTTGTCTTTTAAATCCAAGAAATCAGGAAACTCTTTATTTTGTTCATAATAATTTGAAAAATATTCTACAATATAACCATTGAATTTTTCTTCTGCACGAATTAAAGATTTGATTCTCCCCTTAACTGTAAACGCAAGATATGGATATTCATAAGCCATATATTTATAAAATTCGCGTAATTTTTGTGATTGTGAAGTTAAAAAATCATTGTGCTCTAATAAAGAAGCAAGTTGATTTAAAAATTGAGAATGAACCTGATCCATTTCATTTCCATTTTGTAAATCAGAACTATAAAGTCTAAGTATTTTTAAAACTGTATCTCCATTATATAAATAGTTGTTTAAAGAAATCATAATTCAACCTTCCTAAATAATGATACAATAATGAAAAAGGAGATTTCAATGTTTAATTTTAAAAAGCGTAAACAAAAAAAATTTGATCCAATCGGTAAAGTGCGTTATGAATTTATTTTTAAAGGAAACGTACAAAATATCGGATTTCGTTTTGAAATCCAGCAAAGAGCATTACACTTTAAATGTACAGGATGGGCAAGAAATAACGAAGACGGATCTGTAACTGCTCACTTGCAAGGAAAAGAAGAAAATATTTTAGAGATCATTTCAGATTTAAATCATATCAATCGAATCCATATTTCTTCCATTCAAAAAAAAGCCATACCCCTCAAAGAAGAGTATGACTTTAAAATTATTTATTGAAAGACGATTGTCTTTCTTTTTTATTATTCACCTTTTTCTAAAGCTAAAGTACGTGTAGTTAAATCACAAACTTCGCTTGGTCCATAATATTGAATAGCTCCAGGATAAGTATAAGCTGTTTCAACTGACCATTCTTCACGATGAGCTTCAAAATACTTAAATGGTTTACCATCTAATTCTACTAAAGCTTTACGAATAACTGGTTTATCCTCACCATTACGACGTTCGATATTCATCATTTTTGTGATTGGCATACCACCAGCTACCCATTCTTCAGCAGGCTTTGACAAATTAGAAACCTTTGATAAATATCCAGTATATCCATATTGGATCAACATAAATGCGTTGTATCCTAATGAATAACAATAATCTGCATCAAAATTAGATGGGAATGCACAACGTCCTTCATATCCGAAGAAGTGATGTAATGCACTGAATTTACCATTGTAAGTTCCTGCTGCTTTTCTTTCAGCTAACTTATCTGCAACTAAAGCTGAGAACAATTTTTCAGATTCAATCAATGAAACTTGTACGTTTCCATGAGGATCTCTTTCCAAGAATAATTGTTGTTGAATAGTTTGAGGTAAAATAGCAAATACAGCCATAGATTCAGCTGTTAAACCTTTTTCGATGAATGCATACTTTTCTGCCCAAGTAGCTAATGCATTAAATTCATCAGCTTTCTTACCAGCTAACAATTCATTGATTTCAGCAATTAAAGTTTTGAATTCAGGAACAAATTCAACTACTCCTTCTGGAATAATCGCAACACCAAAGTTATTTCCGTTTGTAGCACGTTTAGCTACAGAATCTGCGATATAATCTGCAATTTCTGATAAAGATTGTTTTTTAGCTGCAACTTCTTCAGAAATTAAGCAAATATTTGGTTGTGTTTCAAGAGCACATTCTAAGGCAACATGACTAGCTGAACGTCCCATAACCTTTACAAAGTGCCAATATTTTTTAGCTGAGTTAGCATCACGTTCGATATTTCCAATAACTTCACTATATGTTTTTGTAGCTGTATCAAATCCAAATGAGCATTCAATATCTTCATTTTTCAAATCGCCATCAATTGTTTTTGGACAACCAATAACTTGAACACCTGTATTATGAGCAGCAAAATATTCTGCAAGTACAGCTGCATTTGTATTTGAATCATCTCCACCAATAATAACGATAGCTGTGATTCCGTGTTTTTCACAAACTTTTGCGGCTACGGCAAATTGTTCTTCTGTTTCTAATTTTGTTCTTCCTGAACCGATAATATCGAATCCACCTGTATTACGATATTGATCAATATATTCATCATCGAATACTAAATAGTTGTCTTCAAGTAATCCGGCAGGACCATTTTTAAATCCATAAAGAACATTTTCTTTACTTGTTGCTTTTAATGCATCATATAATCCACAAACAACATTATGTCCACCAGGTGCTTGTCCACCAGAAAGGATAACACCTACAACTTGTTTTTTAGCTTCTGAAGTGTTTGTTCCCTTTTCAAAAGTGATTTCTTTTTTACCATATGTATTTGGGAATAATGCAGCAATCTTTTCTTGATCTGCAACACTTTGTGTAGCTTCTCCTTCTTTCACACAAATTTCTGAGATACCATTTCTCAACATTCCAGGTAATTTTGGACTGTATTCATATCTCGCTTTTTGAAGTGGTGATAAATTCATATTTATTTTTCTCCTTTTCAATATATCCGTTAAAATTTTATACCAATTTACCTAAAAAGTACATAGAAAAAGTCCTTCATCGAGGACTTTTACGTGTATTCATTTTTTTAGATTTATATTGTGCTTGACGTTGAGATTTCTTTGTTGGTTTAAAATTCACATTTTTCTTTTCTAGAACACAAACACTCTCCACATGATCTGTGTACGGAAATAAATCTACCAATTCTAATTTATTTGTATAATAACCACATTTTTTAAATTTCAACAAATCCCTAATTTGTGTTCTTGGATCACAAGAAATATATAAAATTTTTCTCGGATTCAAGCTACATGCCGCTTCTATAAACCGTTCTGTTGTACCTGCACGAGGTGGATCTAGAATAATACCATCAAAATGGTTGTGGAATTTTTGTGCTTGCTCCATAAATTTTGTTGAATCCATAGCCACGAAATCAACGTTTGATATCTTATTTTGTTTCGCATTCAATTTCGCATTTTCAATCGCATCACGATTTACTTCAACACCCACAACCTTTTTACAAGCATCACTCATCGATAGACCAATTGTACCTACACCACAATATGTATCTAGAAGTGTGTCTGTTGGTTTTAAATCTAACATCTTTTTACCAAGTGCATAAAGCACTTCACATTGTTGTGAATGAATTTGATAAAAAGAATTATGCCCAAAAGAAATTTTTAAATTACACAACTCATCCGTGATTAAACCATTCCCATATAAAATCATAGATTCATCTTGTAAAACAATACTGGTCTTTCTTGGATTGATATTTTGAACAATCGTTTTAATTTGTGGAAATTCTCGTATTAAAACTTTAACCATATTTTTTCTTGAAGGAAACATTTTTTGGCTTGTCACAAATACAACCATGACCTCATCTGTTTTGTGTCCCCAGCGAATCAATACATGACGAAGTAAGCCAGTCCCTGTTCTTTCATTGTAAAGTTCAATTTTCATTGAAGAAACGAGTTCCGTAATCTTATTTATGATTTCATTAATTAATTGTGGATGCATCATACAATTTTCTGTCTTCACAACACGATGAGAGTGCGCAGCATATAAACCTGAATAAACTTTACCTTTTTCTTTTGCGAAACCAACAATCACTTTATTACGATAATGCGTATCCTGTTTTGCCATCAAAACATCTCCAACACGAACTTTTAAATGCGATTTTTCTACAAGTCCTTCAACATATTCTTTTTTCTTTACAGCCTGCATATTTGGCTTCAATTTTAATAGTGAACACCCTCCACAAATCTTTTCTACTTTACACTTCACGTATGACATCCTCAACTTTCTTAATCACTTCATCCACGTTTTCTATACGTGCAACATGAAACCCTAACTTTCTAGCCGTCTCTATATTTTCTTTACGATCATCCAAAAACAAACATTCCTTTGCACATAAATGATAAGTATTTAATAAATATTCATAAATTTTCTTATCCGGTTTAATCATCTTTACTTGATAAGAAAAAACACCACCATCAATTGAATCAAAGATATTTAATCTCTTTAAATAAAGCGTATCGTCTTCTGGTATATTCGATAAAATATAAACATGATAACCTGATTTTTTTAGTGTTTTTAAATATTCAACATTATTATAAATAGGCACTACAAATTTCGTCCAGTTTTCCATTAAGCAAATGATTTCTTCTTTTAATTCAGGAAATCGTTCAATTCCCATATCTATCATTTCTTCTTTAGAATACAATCCTTGATCATATTTATCCCACAAATCTGTAAAGAAAAAAGCTTTTATTTCCTCTTGTCTAGATGAAAAGAAATGATGAATCATTTTATCTACATTAAATTCAACTAAAACATTTCCTAAATCAAATACAATATTTTTTACCATACGTCAGATTATACAAATAAAGCCACTTTTCTGCAACCACTTGTTTTTTACGAAAAAACAAAATATGATTTAACAAAAAGAAAAGAGGTATACTATGATTCAACCAATTATGAAAGATACAAAATTTTTATCTATCCCTTCAACACCAGCTACAAAATTAGATTTAAAAGTTGCACAAGATTTAAAAGACACCCTTTCCCTCTATAGTGATCGTTGTGTAGGCATGGCCGCTAATATGATTGGTATTTCAAAAGATATCATTATATTTTCTATCGGTCCTTGCCAAATCGTTATGTTTAATCCAAGAATCACAAAAAAATCAAAGCCCTATAAAACCGAAGAAGGATGTTTATCCTTAACCGGCCAAAGGGCTTGTACTCGATACGAAAAAATCACTGTTGAATATCAAGATGAAAATTTTAAGAAACAAATCCAATCCTATGAGGGGTTTGTTGCTCAAATCATTCAACATGAAATTGATCACTTAAATGGTATTATTATTTAATATTGTGATAATTTTATCTACCAAATCATCCATATATAATGGTTTACTAATATGACCATTCATTCCGATTTCCATGCATTTAGAAACATCTTGTTGATAAGCGTTTGCACTCATGGCTAAAATCGGAATTTTTTTATTGAATTCTCTAATTTTTTGCGTCGCGACAAATCCATCCATAACCGGCATAGTTAAATCCATTAAAACGAAATCAAAATGTTGTCTAGAATCTTTTACCATATTTACGGCTTCCAAGCCATTTTTTGCCATATACACATTCGCATGTGCATTTTTTAACATAAATTCAACAATTTCCATATTTAAATCATTATCTTCTACTACTAAAATAGAAAGATCATCTAAAGATAATTTTGTTTTATTTTTTATGCTCTTTTCAATATAAGATGTATTCGTTTTAAAAGGAAGAACAACACGATACGTCGTACCTTTATCTAATTCACTTTCAACCTCAATACTGCCTCCCATTTTATTAATCAACTCATACACAATAGCCATTCCTAGTCCAGTGCTGTTTTTTGTATTAATTTTAGCTTGTGAAAAAGGTTTAAAGAGTTGTGTCTTTACAAATTCTTCACTCATACCAATACCAGTATCACGAATAATAAATTCATAATAAACTTGATCATCTATTTCCTTTATTTCTTTTAAACAAGTATAAATGGAGCCATTTGATTTATTGTATTTAACCGCATTGCTAAAAAGATTTAATAATATCTTTTGTAGATGTACAGGACTTCCAAAGCATTTTTTATGTTCAATATGACGCTCTTGTTTAACTGTTAAATGTTTTTCTTCTGTTTGTGATAAACAAATTAATTTTACTTGATCAAGTAGTTCATCCATATCAAAAGGTTTACTTTCTAATACTACAGAATTCATTTCAAGCTTACTCATATCAAGAATATCATTCACTAAAGATAGAAGATGTTCACTGCTTGCCCATATTTTCGAATGAGCATCATCTATGCGATCTTTATCATTTGGACAAGCATCAATAATTTGAAGCATTCCTAAAATACCGTTGATAGGTGTTCGAATGTCATGGGACATATTCGATAAAAATTCGGTTTTAACTCGATTTGCCTTCATTTCATTCTCATATGCATTTTGTAGCTTCTTACTCATATCGAAATAGCGATCCATATCTTCACTACGTTGAATTTGAGATTCTTTATAGACGCGTTCATAATAGATATTTTTTTGTTTCAAAGCATGAATCATCATTTTAAAATTATTAATCTTTTCACCCAATTCATACCGCTTTGTTTCTACCATTAAACCAATACGTATTTCTTTTTTGTGTTTTTCCATATATTTATCCATACGGACCAAGATGACTCTGCAAGTAGAATAATCCTTACTCGCAAGAGAACAATCAAATAAGGATAAACATGAATCAATATATTCAGCAGCGTACATAGAATCGAGTTGTTTCAAAATTTCATTTCTATACTGAATATATTCTTCTTGTTTATTCATCTTTTGAAACAATTCCATCCCACAGCTAAGGTAGTCTTCTAAAATAACCTCACGACCACTATATTCATTTAATCCTACGTTAAAAGCTTGATAAGCTTCATCCAAACGATTTAAATGCATATAAGACACACTTAAATTTAAGTACACGTAAGCTCCCATGTATTCATCGCAATATTCCAAATAGTCTTTTGCTTTTAAAACCGTTTCCAAAGCTAATTCATAATTATCTTCACCCATATAACTGACAGAAATATTATTATATTGATACGAATATCGAAGACGTTCATCGTGCTCAATCGCAATTTCTAACGCCTTTTCGTAATAATAACGAGAAAGGGCAAACGCACCATCGTAATAAAGCATAACGCCAATTAAGTTAAAACAAGACACCACCTCATGAACAAAAGGTATATTTTGATATTCCATAACAATGGATAAAGCAATTTCCTTCGCCTTTGAAAACTTTCCATCTCGATAATAGACCATCCCCAAATAAAAGGTAGCGGCAACATAAATATCAGAGCCAAACTTATTCTCATTTAAAATAGATTGATAAAATTTTTCTTGTTCAACCAACGACAAAGAATCCATCTCTTTTACTTTTTTTATAAACTCATCATAATTCATATTCTCACCTATTCACAAAGTATATCATTTCATAATGCGAAAACACAAATTATAAGATATATAGAATTTATCCTGTGTAAAAATTTTTTTGAAAAATATATTTTCCAAAGAAATAAAGCGTCAGATTATATATACTTAAAACAATCATCCCTATAGAATAAGGATAACAACTTGTTCCAGTAATAATCATAGTAGGATCTCTATATGCCAATGGATTTATAATATTAAATAAATTTGTAGTTCCTAAAGGAGATAAAAAGTATAACAAAGCTACAATTAAAAGAGTTAATGTAAAACTAAAATAAGCATTTTTAAATAGTTCATGATAAAAGTAAACTGGTAATATACACCTATTGATAAAATCGTCATTAAAATTGATAAAAGATTTAATGTACCCAATGTTGTAAAATCAAGATATGGATTTCTAGCCATTTCCGTACTCAAATAAGTAAGTCCCACATTATACATTGAATTTGTCGAAACACAATATTTTGTATTATAAACAAATCCATCAATTTTTGAAAAATCGAGTC
>CAVGPK010000053.1:0-13140 GCA_963631155.1 bacterium
ATAAATTACATATTTTAAATGGATTTCAAGATTCTTTGTTTCCGGTAAATGTTTGTGAAGTTGAAAAGTATAGTGTTTTACCTGAGGGAAGTGGATTTCATTCTTTGCATTGGCACGAAGATCTTCAATTTGTATATTGTATATATGGAACATTAACATATCAAGTAAATGGTATTGATTATATTTTAAATGAGAATGAAGCTTTATTTATTAATAAAGGTGCTCTACATATGTCAAATGATATGAGTGAAAATGGAAAATATATGACATTAACATTTCCAGAAGAACTACTGTATTTTTTTGAAGATAGTCGAATGAAATATAAATATGTTTGGCCATATACTCGTGTTGAATTTTTAAGAGTCTATAAGATATCATCTGATAATGAGAATGAGATTTGTATTTTAAATTATTTAAATAAAGTACTTGAAGTTTACAAGACATCTAAAATTTTCGAGTATGACATTTCCATATTGATTACATTAATTTGGAAATATATGATTCTTTGTTTAGAAGATATAGAATATTCATATAATCCAAAAGACAATGAGAAACAAGAGTCCGTACAAGTAATGCTTGTATTTATTCATCAACATTATTCTGAAGATATTACATTACAAGATATTTCGGATGCTTCTATGATTAGCGTTTCACAATGCAATCGTTATTTTAAAGCTATGTTAAATACAACACCATATGAATATTTGATTCAATATCGTATTAAGAAGGCTGTAGATTTATTATATGATTCAACATTAAATATTACTGAAATATCTGCATTGGTTGGTTTTAATAACGTGACACATTTTATCCAAGTGTTTAAAAAAATGTTTGGTACATCTCCAAAAAAATATAGAACTGAAAAAATGAAATAAAAAACTAGTTCTCACAAATGAACTAGTTTTCCACGATTTTATCTAGACTATGGATAAATTCCACAATCATTTTCCTTTGAACATCTTTGATATGAATGATTTTGTTTAGCGCTTCAATTTTTAACTCGTCATGACAACTATCAACTTCTCGTCTTAATAAATCCATTTCATCTTCAATACGGTTTTGTTCTTTTATATATTGTTCATGTATATTTTTTACTTGATTGAATAATGTATCGTAATCATTCATATGTATTCACCGCTTTCTTAACAAATAATATATTAGATTGGATTTTATTACAATGATTTTTATTGTATTTTTTTATTATTTTTGATAAACTGTACACAAAGCGATGAATAGAAGGAGTATTTTATATCTATTTTTTTAGAGAGTAAACGGTTGGTGCGAGTTTATAAATGGTATAAGAGAAGGTAGTCTAGGAGCATAATCTGTGAAATTAAGTAATAGATTACGTTACACAGCGTTAATGTGAATAAGGTAAGATTTATTCTTATAAATTTAGGTGGTACCACGTCAAGCACGTCCTATGGATGTGCTTTTTTATTTTAGGAAGGTGATTTACATGGCGATGGAAACAAAATATGATCATTTATCAGTTGAAAAAGATAAGTATCAAAATTGGGTGGATAAAGGATATTTTACAGCAGGAGATTTAACAAAAAAACCATATTGTATTGTCATTCCTCCACCTAATGTTACTGGAAAATTGCATTTAGGACACGCATGGGATACAACACTACAAGATATATTATGTCGTTATAAACGTTTAAAAGGATACGATGTTCTATGGGTTTCTGGTATGGATCATGCAGGTATTGCTACACAGGCAAAAGTCGATGCGCGTCTAAAATCAGAAGGAATTTCACGTTATGATATTGGTCGTGAAAAATTTTTGGAACGGGCATGGCAATGGAAAGAAGAATATGCTTCAACGATTCGTAGTCAATGGGCGAAGCTTGGATTATCGCTTGATTACTCTCGTGAAAGATTTACATTAGATGAGGGATTAAGTCAAGCTGTTAGAAAGGTTTTTGTTGACTTATATAATGATGGTTTAATTTATCAAGGTGAAAGAATTATTAACTGGGATCCTGAAGCAAAGACTGCATTAAGTAATATTGAAGTGGAACATAAAGAAATTATGGGGCATATGTATTACTTTAAATACAAAATTGTTGAAAATGGTGAAGAACTTGTTATTGCCACTACTCGACCAGAAACGATGTTTGCAGATCAAGCTATTTTCGTTCATCCTGATGATGAAAGATATAAAGATATTGTAGGAATGCATGCGATTAATCCAGCTAATCAAGAAGAATTACCAATTATGGCTGATGATTATATTGATATGAGTTTTGGTACTGCAGTTATGAAGTGTACTCCTGCTCACGATCCTAATGATTTTGCGTTGGCTAAAAAATATGATTTAAAAATGCCAATTTGTATGAATCCTGATGGAACCATGAATGAAATGTGTGGAAAATATGTAGGAATGGATCGATTTGAGTGTCGTGAAAAACTAGTTGAAGATTTTAAAAATGCAGGAGTTGTCGATCATATTGAAGAACATTTACATCAAGTAGGTCACTCTGAGAGAACGGGAGTTATTGTTGAACCTTATTTAAGTAAACAATGGTTTGTTAAGATGAAACCTCTTGCAGATGAGGTTTTAAAAAATCAGAAAATCGAAGATCAAAAAATTAATTTTATTCCATCACGTTTCAACAAAACATTTGAACAATGGTTAGAAAACATTGAAGATTGGTGTATTTCTCGTCAATTATGGTGGGGACATAGAATTCCTGCTTGGACTCATAAAAATACTGGTGAAATTTATGTAGGTATGGAAGAACCTGAAGATATTGAAAACTGGATTCAAGATGAAGATGTTTTAGATACATGGTTTTCAAGTGCGTTATGGCCATTTTCTACACTTGGATGGCCAGAAAAAACGTCGGATTTAGAACGATATTTTCCAAATGATGTTTTAGTAACTGGTTATGACATTATTTTCTTCTGGGTAGCACGTATGGCTTTTCAAACACGTTATTGTATGAAAAATAGACCTTTTAAAGATGTACTAATCCATGGCTTAGTGCGTGATACACAAGGCCGTAAAATGTCTAAATCTTTAGGTAATGGAATCGATCCAATGGATGTGATTCAAGAAAAGGGTGCAGATGCCTTACGTTTTTTCTTAACTACAAATTCAACTCCAGGTCAAGATTTACGTTTTGATCAAACTAAAATGGATTCAAGTTGGAATTTCATTAATAAAATTTGGAATGCAGCTCGATATGTACAAATGCAAGTAGGAGATACTAAGCCTGAATTAGATATGACTAAAGCTAATAGTGTTGATAAATGGATTTTGTCCCGCTTCAATGAAGTGCTTGAGCATGTTTCTACTAATATGGAAAAATATGAACTCGCGATTGTTGGAAATGAATTATACTCTTTTGTTTGGGATGATTTCTGTAGTTGGTATATTGAGCTTTCTAAGGCAACTTTATATTCAGATGATGAAAGTTTAATTTCTAATACTAAAGCTGTATTATATACGGTTTTGATGGGTATTTTGAAAGTATTATTCCCATTCATGCCATTTGTAACGGAGGAAATTTATTTGAATTTACCTCACGATAAAGAAAGCTTAAATCTTGAATCTTGGCCTGAATTGATTTCTTTTGAATTTACAGAATCAGAAAAAGATGAAATGGCGTTAGTTATTAGTTCTATTCAAGCTGTTCGTGAAATCAAAGTACAATATTCAATGAAACCAAGTGAAGATATTGTAATTACGTTGACAAATGAACAGGGGAATGTCCAATTGAATACAGAATCAAAAGCTATATTGTCGCGTATGGCACATGCTACCGTTGTAAATGATTTAAATACAAAGGATATATTATCAAGAACGATTGATAAAGCTGTTTTAAGTGTTGCGATGGATGCATTGATTGATTTAGAAGAAGAAAAATCAAAATTGGAAAAAGAAATTGCTAAACTGGAATCAGAAATCAAACGTTGTAATGGAATGCTATCAAATCCAGGTTTTGTGAATAAAGCGCCAGAAGCAAAGATTAATGCTGAAAAAGAAAAATTAGCTTCTTATTCAGAAAAACTTGAAATGACGAAAAAGCAATATGGCGTGATTTTAAATAAATTATCTTAATGCAAAATACATGAAAAAAATTATAATTGACTTGAATTCCATTGTTGATGATTCTTTTGATAATATATATGAAATTTTTGGGTTGGATGTAAAAGAAAAATCTTATCAAGATTTTGAATCGAGAATGCTACAATTTCAAATTGAAATGATTGTGGAATTAAAGAATTTAGAATCGAATTTAAAGCACTGTCCAAAATGGATTGTAACATTTGAATCTATTCAGCAAAAAAACGATACTTTTTATTGCATTTGGGGATAATCAAAAGCCGGTGATACCTTTGTGATCATCCGGCTTTTAATGTATAAAAAAGCACCAAACTCATTGATTTGGCGCTAATATTTTATTTTGCAGACATTTTTTGACGATATAAATTACGACGATCTAAAGCCGTTAAGCCTTTTTTACGAATTCGAATTGCATCAGGTGTAACTTCAACAAGCTCATCATCATTAATCCATTCTAATGCTTCTTCTAGCGAGAATACTCGTGGAGGAGTAAGAAGCATTGCCTCATCTCGACCGCTTGAACGTATCGCTGTTAATTTTTTGTTTTTTAATGGGTTTACATCTAAGTCAATGTTTTTGGCACTTTCTCCAATAATCATACCTTCATATACAGGTGTTTGTGGACTAATAAACAATTGACCTCTTTCTTGAAGATTCCATAAGGCATATGTCATGGCTTCACCAGTTTCTGTTGAAATCATGGCACCTTGCATACGTTGTGCAATTTCACCTTTATAAGGTTCGTATCCAGCTATTCTTCTTACTAATGTTCCTTCACCGTGTGTATCATTGATAAATTCATTTCTAAAACCTAATAATCCACGTGTTGGAGCTGTATATACGATTTTTACATAACCATTTTCTTCAGACATATCTTGCATAACACCTTTACGCAAGTTTAGTTTATTAATAATTGTACCTTGATATTGTTCTGGAGCTAAACAAATAACTTCTTCGATTGGTTCAACTTTATGTCCGTTTTCATCTTTGTGTAAAATAACTTCTGGCTTACTTACGGCTAATTCATATCCTTCGCGTCGCATATTTTCAATTAATACGGAAATATGAAGTTCACCACGACCGCTAACTTTGAAGCAGTCAGCTGAATCAGTAGGTTCTACTTTTAAACCAACATTAATTTCTAGTTCTTTTTCTAATCTTTCTTTTAAGTTACGGCTTGTAACATATTTTCCGCTTTGACCAGCAAATGGTGAAGTATTTACATGAAAATTCATAGATAACGTTGGTTCTTCGATGTCAATATGTTCCATTGGTTCAACGTGATCACTTGTACAAATAGTATCTCCAATACTGATATTTGGCATACCTGCAATAACGACAATATCACCTGAATGAGCTTCTTGTACACTTGTACGAGATAAACCTTTATAAACAAATAATTTGCTTAATGATTCTCTTTGATTTAAACCACTCTGATTACAACGAATATATTGTTGTCCTTGTTTTAATACACCAGAATATAATCTTCCAATACCTAAACGTCCGATATATTCATCATATGCAAGTGCACTCACTTGCATTTGCAAAGGTTCCTCATCTTTATCTGGATATACTTCACAATGTTTTAATATTGTATCGAATAAAGGATCAATATTGTCACTTGGAGTTTTCAAGTCATATTGTACTTTTCCTTCACGTGCCACTCCATATAAGATAGGAAAGTCTAATTGTTCATCGTTCGCATTTAAATCTAGGAATAGTTCATAAACTTCGTCAACTACTTCTTCTGCTCGTTGGTCTTTTTTGTCAATTTTATTGATCAATAGAATTGGCTTTAAACCAATTTCCAAAGCTTTTGATAAAACAAATCGAGTTTGTGGCATAGGGCCTTCTGAAGCGTCTACTAATAAAATAACGGTATCAACAGTACGAATGATTCGTTCGACTTCACTTGAAAAGTCAGCATGACCTGGAGTATCTACAATATTGATTTTTACACCGTTATGAATAACTGAACAGTTTTTTGAATAAATGGTAATTCCACGTTCACGTTCTAAATCATTGGAATCCATGATACAATCTACAACTTCTTCGTTATCACGGAAAACATCACTTTGTCTTAAAAACGCGTCAACTAAAGTACTTTTACCAGCATCAACGTGGGCGATGACGGCAATGTTTAAAATTTTTTCTTTGTTGGACATGGTGTCACTCTCTTTCTTGTCAAAACATTCTAATTATATGTCAATGTTAAAAAAAACTCAATCACATGTGATATAATTTAAAAAATCACAAAAAGGAGAGGACAAACATGGAAGTTCAATATTTTAAAGAGTATTCTAAATTTCTAAATAGAGATATGGAATATAAAATTTACGGTCAATCTGGAAAATTGTGTTTGGCTATACCTAGTCAAAATGGGAAATTCTATGAATGGGAAGATTGTGGAATGATTTTAGAGTGTTCAAAATGGATTGATGAGAATAAAATGACTATGGTTACCTGTGATAGTATTGATTTGGAATCTTGGTCTTATCCTTATGATACGAAAACACGTATGGAAAAACATGAATTATGGATTAAATATATCGTAGAGGAATTAATACCGAGTGTGAATCAAAAAATGAAGTATTCAGGTAAATGGATAGTTACAGGTGCCAGCTTAGGGGCGGTTCATGCGACAAATCTCATTTTTAGATTCCCACAGAAATTTAATCAATTACTTGCGCTATCAGGCGTATATGATTTGGATATGTTTTATGGAGATTATCATGATTTAAATACATATATGAATAATCCAATGGTCTATATAAAAAATATGCCATCCAATCATCCTTTTATGGATTTGTATAAACAATCTCAATTTATTTTTGTGGTAGGTCAAGGAGCATGGGAAGATGAATGTTCATCTTCACTAAGACAATTTAGTAATGTACTATATGATAAACATATTGACGCTTGGTGCGATTTCTGGGGATATGATGTATGTCATGATTGGCCATGGTGGAGGAAACAAATTCATTATTTTATGGAATATATGATAAATGGCTAGACATATGTCTAGCCATTATTTATCCTACCAATACGACATCTCGTATATTTGGAACTTCTTCTAATAATAATTCTTTAATGCCGGATGAGAAATCATCGGCAGCCATCATACATCCTGCACAAGCGCCTTTAAAAGAGACATAGACAACATTTAATTCATCAATACCCAATAGCTCAATGTCACCTCCATCATGTTGTATGTATGGTCTTATCTTATCTAAACATTCTTCTACTGCATGTTTTTCCACATTTTCTGACATGTTTTTCACTCCTAACTCAAAAACAATGGACACAATAATAATGGTACGATAAGTCCTAATATAAATCCACCAATTACTTCTATAAATTTGTGCCCTAGAACATTTTTTAATTTCTCTTGATAAATAGGATCGTCAAATCGTAAACCGGTCATTTCTCGTAAATCTTTTACGAGTTGTTGTGTAAGTTCAATGTTTTTTCCTGAATAGTAACGTACATGACATGCATCATACATTACAATAAAAGAGAAAATTGCAGTCACTGCAAAAATGGCTGAATCAAATCCTTCTTGCATTCCAATTGCAAGTGCAAGTGCTGTGACTGTTGAACTATGACTGCTTGGAAATCCTCCACTTGCGATTACCCAATGTAAATCCCACTTACCAGTTCTATAATAATATACGACCGTTTTTCCTGTTTGTGCAAGAACATTACTCAAAAGAGCAGTAACCAATGGGAATAAGGACGACGGTATCATAAATTCACGCTCCTTTTGCTGAAAAGTATTATAACATACAATTTGAAATCGTGGTATAATCTTGAGGTAAGCAATGGAGGGAAATAAAATGATTCAATTAGATTTAAATCATGCTTTCTTAAAAGAAGATGTAATGAACTATCAAGATGTTGTTACAAAAATTGATGCATCTTTACAAGATGGTACATGCAAAGGGAATGACTTTATTGGCTGGTTAAATTGGGCGAATGATTATGATAAAGATGAGTTTGCTCGTATTAAAACAGTGGCAAAGAAAGTACAAGAAAATTCAGATGTATTGGTTGTTTGTGGTATTGGTGGATCTTATTTAGGAGCGCGAGCAGCAATCGAAATGATAAATGGATTATATCCAAATAAAAAGCCTGAAATTATTTATATGGGAAATACTTTTTCATCAACATATATTTCACAAGTTATGGACTATATAAAAGATAAGGAAGTTACAGTAAATGTTATTTCTAAATCGGGAACAACAACAGAAACTGCATTAGCTTTCCGTATTTTAAAACAATTTATGGAAGAAAAATATGGAAAAGATGCTAAAGAAAGAATTATTGCAACTACAGATAAAGCGCGTGGAACTTTAAAAGCTTTAGCAACTAAGGAAGGCTATGAAACTTTCGTGATTCCAGACGACATTGGTGGACGTTTTTCTGTAATCACTCCAGTAGGTCTACTTCCTATCGCGGTTGCAGGAATTGATATTGATGCTTTGATGCAAGGTTTGCATGATGGTATGGAAGAATACGGAGATGCAGATTTAAAGAAAAATCCATCTTATCAATATGCAGTAGCACGTCGTATTCTTCAAAATCAAGGATATGATGTAGAATTATTTGTGAATTATGAGCCACAAATGCAAATGGTTTCTGAATGGTGGAAACAATTGTTTGGAGAGAGCGAAGGAAAAGATGGAAAGGGTATTTTACCTGATTCTGTTTGTTTTTCAACCGATCTTCATTCACTAGGACAATTTGTACAAGATGGTAAAAAAGTTTTATTTGAAACAAATTTATATATTGAAAAACCAGCTATTGATTTAACTTTCCCAAGTGATGATGCAAATGAAGACGGAATGAATTATTTAGCAGGAAAAAGTGTAGATTGGGCTAATAAAATGGCTGCAAAAGGTACTTTACAAGCTCATGAAGAAACAGGAAATGTTCCAAATATTTTATTAACTATGCCATCAATGGATGCATATAGCTTTGGAAATATGTGTATGTTTTTCTTTAAAGCAATTGCGATGACAACACTTATGAATGGTTCAAATCCATTCAATCAACCGGGCGTTGAAGTTTATAAGAAAAATATGTTTAAATTACTAGGTAAAAACTAATAAAAGGTGTGCTAAAGCACACCTTTTTTATGCGTTTACAAATTAGATTAGACTAACCTTTATAGGCGTATTTTACCTTTAAAAAATAGATTGATGCTCGTATAATAAACAGTGGTATTGAATATCTATAAAGGAGGAAATATTAATGCCTAGAGCAAAACAGTCTATGGATGGAAATACGGCTGCAGCACACGTTGCGTATGCTTATACAGATGTTGCTGCAATTTATCCTATTACACCATCTAGTCCTATGGCAGATTCTATTGACCAATGGTCTGCAGCAGGACAAAAAAATATTTTTGGAAACCAAGTAGTTGTTAGTGAACTACAATCAGAAGCAGGAGCTGCAGGTGCAGTACATGGTTCATTAGCTGCAGGTGCTTTAACAAATACATTTACAGCATCTCAGGGATTATTGTTGATGATTCCAAACATGTACAAGATTGCTGCTGAACAATTACCATGTGTATTTGATGTATCTGCTCGTACAGTAGCTACTCATGCATTAAATATCTTTGGTGATCATTCAGATGTTTATGCTTGTCGTCAAACAGGTTTCGCTATGTTATGTGAAACAAATCCTCAAGAAGTAATGGATTTATCTCCAGTAGCACACTTAGCTGCTTTAGAAGGTAAAGTACCATTTATCAATTTCTTTGATGGTTTCCGTACATCTCATGAAATTCAAAAAATTGAAAAATGGGATTATGAAGATTTAAAAGAAATGTGTCCAATGGATGCAGTTGCTGAATTTAGAAGCCATGCTTTAAATCCAGAACACCCAACAATGCGTGGATCTCACGAAAACGGAGATATTTTCTTCCAACACCGTGAAGCATGTAATACATATTATGATGAATTACCTGCAGTAGTTGAAAAATACATGGGTAAAATCAACGAAAAACTTGGTACAAATTACGATTTGTTTAACTACTATGGTGATCCAGAAGCAGATCGCGTTATCATTGCGATGGGTTCAATCAATGACGTAGCTGAAGAAGTTATCGATTATTTAACAGCAAAAGGAGAAAAAGTTGGTTTAGTTAAGGTTCGTTTATACCGTCCTTGGTCAAGTAAACATTTATTAAAAGTTCTTCCTAAGACTGCTAAAAAAGTTGCTGTATTAGATCGTACAAAAGAACCAGGTGCTTTAGGAGATCCATTATACTTAGATGTAGCTACTACACTTCGTGAAGCTGGTTTAAATGATATTAAATTAGTTGGCGGACGTTATGGATTAGGATCTAAAGATACTCCACCTTCAAGTGTATTTGCAGTTTATACAGAATTATTAAAAGATGAACCAAAATCTCGTTTTACTATTGGTATTGTCGATGATGTTACTAACTTATCATTACCTGAAGTAAAACCTGCTCCTAATACTTCAACTCCAGGTACTGTTGAATGTAAATTCTGGGGTCTTGGAGGAGATGGAACTGTTGGTGCTAACAAGAACTCTACTAAGATCATTGGTGACCACACAGACAAATATATCCAAGCTTATTTCCAATATGACTCTAAGAAAACAGGTGGTATTACAATTTCTCACTTACGTTTTGGAGATAAACCAATCCGTAGCCCATACTACATTAACCAAGCAGATTTTGTAGCTTGTCACAACCCTTCATATGTTGTTAAAGGCTATAAGATGGTTCAAGACGTTAAACCTGGTGGTGTATTCATGATTAACTGCCAATGGTCGGATGAAGAACTTGAAAAACATTTACCTGCTGAAGCAAAAAAATATATTTATGAAAATAATATTCAATTGTATACAATTAATGCGATTGATAAAGCGATTGAAATTGGAATGGGTAAACGTACAAACACAATTCTTCAATCTGCATTCTTTAAATTAGCAAATGTAATGCCTATTGATGAAGCTGTTGAATATATGAAAGCTGCTGCAAAAAAATCTTACTCTAAGAAGGGTGATGCAGTCGTTGAAATGAACTACAAGGCAATTGATGCCGGTGTTGATGCAACTCATAAAGTAGAAGTTCCTGCATCTTGGGCTAACCCAGAAGCAGATGCTCCTAAAGCTGATATTACTGGACGTTTAGCTACTATTAAAATGGTTAAAGACATCATGGAACCAGTTAATATCATGGATGGTGATTCACTTCCAGTTTCTGCATTTACTACAAACATTGATGGTCAATGGGAAACAGGTGCTAGTGCTTACGAAAAACGTGGTACTGCAGTAACTGTTCCTGAATGGGATCCAGAAAAATGTATTCAATGTAACCAATGTGCATTTGTTTGTTCACATGCTACAATTCGTCCATTCTTATTGAGTGAAGATGAAGTCAAAGCTGCTCCAGAACAAATTAAATTAGCTGATGTAAAACCAAAAGCTACTGAATATAAATACACAATGAGTGTTTCTCCATTAGATTGTATGGGATGTGGAGAATGTATCACTGTATGTCCAGTTGCAGCTATCAAGATGGTTCCTCAAGAATCACAAGCTGAAGAACAACCTGTATTTGATTACTTAGTTGCGAATGTATCTAAGAAAGATTCAGGATTTGCTGATGATACAGTTAAGGGTTCACAATATAACCAACCATTACTTGAGTTCTCTGGATCATGTGCTGGATGTGCTGAAACAAGTTATGCACGTTTAATTACACAATTATTCGGTGAACATATGTATATTTCAAATGCTACTGGATGTTCTTCAATTTGGGGTGGTCCAGCCGCTACTTGTCCATATACTGTAAATAAAGATTCTCAAAAAGGTCCAGCTTGGGCTAACTCATTGTTCGAAGATAATGCTGAACATGGTTTCGGTATGCAATTAGGACAAAAAGTATTAAGAGATCAAGCTATTAGTGCATTAACTGCTATGTATGAAGGTGAAAAAGCTTCTCCTGAATTCAAAGCTGCTTATGATAAGTTCATGGAAACTAAGGATAATACACGTACAAATTCTGACACAGTTAAACCTTTATTGGTTGAAGTAGAAAAAGCTGCATCAGAAGGTTGTCCTTATGCTAAAGAAGTTTTAGATAAAAAAGATTACTTAGCTAAAAAATCTGTATGGATCTTCGGTGGAGATGGATGGGCTTATGACATCGGATTCGGTGGTTTAGACCATGTATTAGCTTCTGGTGAGAATGTAAATGTTATGGTATTTGATACAGAAATGTACTCAAATACAGGTGGACAGGCTTCAAAAGCATCTAACATCGGTGAAGTATGTCAATTTGCTGCTGCAGGTAAAGAAATGAAAAAGAAATCATTAGCTGAAATTGCTATGAGTTACGGATATGTATATGTTGCTCAAATCGCATTAGGAGCTAATCCTGCACAAGCTGTTAAGTGTTTAGCTGAAGCAGAAGCTTATCCAGGACCATCTTTGATCATTGGTTATGCTCCTTGTGAATTACATGGTATCGCTAAGGGTGGTATGAACCATTGTCAAGATGAAATGAAGAAAGCTGTTAAATCTGGATACTGGAATTTATTCTCATTCGATCCAGCTAAGAAAGAAGCAGGTAAGAATCCATTTACATTAACTTCTAAAGAAGGAGATGGAACTTATCAAGAATTCTTGAACAACGAAGCTCGTTACACTCGTTTAGTTAAACCTTTCCCAGAAAGAGCAGAAAAATTATTTGCGAAATCTGAAGAAGTAGCTAAAGAACGTTACGAACACTTACAAAAACTTGTAGAGTTATATAAGTAAAAATGATAGAGAGTTGACGTGAGTCAACTCTTTTTTTATAATGAGTTCATGAAATTTATGTTTGATTGTGATGATACATTATATGATCTTCAATGGCCTTTTAAAATGTGTGTTAAAGAACTTTTAAAGACGGATGTAGATTTTGATGTATTTTATAGAGATTATCGAATGTTTGGTGATATGATTTTCGATAAACTTCAAAATGGCTCAATTACCGTTGATGAATCTATATCTAGAATTCTACAAGGGTCTATATCTGT
>CAVGPK010000054.1:0-4797 GCA_963631155.1 bacterium
GGAATGAGAGTAAAAGTTGTTTGTACAGATGTTTCTTTGGAAAAAGGCCAAATTACTTTTGCACTTGTAGAAAGAAGGAATCAAAATGATAAAAGGAATTCATCATGTCGCAATGAATTGTGAGACAAAAGAAAAATTTGAGGAAGTCATTCATTTTTACCATGATTTATTAAAACTTCCTATATTAAGACAATGGGAGGGCGGAGTTCATTTAAATTGTTTTAATGGATGCATTGAAATTTTTTTAGATGGATCTAAACCATTAGACCAGGGCTGTATTCGTCATTTTGCTTTCGCGACAGATTATGTTGATGAAATCGTGGATTTAGTTCGTAAATTCGGTTATAAAGTGAGTGTAGAACCAAAAGATGTCAATATGAAGACAGATCCTGTATTTCCAATTCATATTGCATTTATTGAAGGTCCTTTAGGTGAGTCTATTGAATTATTTTGTGAAAAATAGTCAATAATGGTATTAAATATGTCCAACTTGGTACTTGATTTGCATTTCTTATTCGCTTTGTTAAAATGATATCAAGAAAGCAAAGAGGTAATTGAAATGAGAAAAGTTCAAGGAGGAAAAAATAAACATAGAGTTTCAATTTTAATCTTTTTGTATACGTAGACTGGAGTGTATATTCACATTCCAGTTTTTCTGTTATTTCAATAGTATAATGTAAGGAGGAGATTGAAATGGATCAGAATTTTAATAAAGTATTTTGGGATGCATGTGCGAACGGTGATTTTCCTATGGTTTGTTCACAAATTAAAGCTGGCGCGGATGTGAATTACCAAAATGGAGATGGACGTACAGCTTTGATGCGTTCAAGTAAACGTGATCGAAAAGATGTTGTTCAAGTTTTGATTGATAATGGAGCGGATGTAAATATTTCAGATAATAAAGGGAAAACAGCGTTAATGACGGCTGCAAAAAAAGGAAATAAGACTATTTTGAAAGCTTTAATTGATGCTGGGGCTGATGTAAATGCTAAAGATGATCGTGGAAGAACAGCTCTTATGCGTGCATGTTTACTGGGCCAAGATCGTTGTGTTGAAGTGTTGTTGGATGCTGGAGCTAACATTAATGAGCAAGATGAAGTGGGAAGAAGTGCATTAATGGAGGCTTGTATTGCATTTAAAAGAGATACAATCCATTTGTTACTTGAAAGAAATGCAGATGTGAATTTATTTGATAATAATGGTGTTACGGCACTGATGAGAGCTGCTTATGGTGGATATCCAAGTCTCGTAGAAAAATTACTAGCATATGGTGCTGATAAGGATATGGTTGATAAGCAAGGAAATGTGGCTTTGGACTATGTTCGTGAACATTGTCGCGCTCAGCTTGAGCCGATTTTGAGATGAGGACAAGCTTATGAGAGATTATCTTAGTAGTGAAGTAAGAAACGTTAGTGTTATCGGACATAGTGGATCAGGAAAAACAAGTGTTTTGGAGGCTATGCTCTATTATACAAAGGCTACTGATCGTTTTGGTAAAACGACTGATGGAAGTAGTATGATTGATTTTGATTTGGAAGAAATTCGAAGAGGAATGTCAGTCTATACTACAATTGTTCCGATTGAATGGGAAAATTGTAAAATAAATTTTATTGACACTCCAGGGTATTTGGATTTTGTTGGTGAAAAAGAAAGTGGTTTTGCTGTTGGCGATTCTTCTTTGATAGTGGTTAATGCGAAAGAACCATTACAATCAGGTACAAAACTTGCTTATAAACAAGCTATTTCTGAGAAGAAACCAACTATCTTTTTTGTTAATAAATTAGATGAGGATAATACAAGTTTTGATGAAAGCTATAAAGCTTTAAGGGAAGAATTTGGTAAGAGTGTGATTCCTTTTGAAGTACCTATTGTTGAGAATGGTAAGATTGTAGGCTCTGTTAATATTATTAAGAATAAAGCTTGGTACTATAGTGATGAATTTGCTGATAAGCCACAACCTGTTCCGGATTCTATGATTGAAGAGGTTGCTATCTATAAAGATCAGATTGCAGAAGCTGTAGCGATGGGTGATGATGATTTAATGGAAAAGTTTTTCTCTGGTGAAGAGTTTAGTGATGCTGAATTGAAAAAAGGAGTTCGAATTGGTGTCCGTAATGGAGAGATTTGTCCAGTTTATTCAGGTAGTGCTACTCAATCTATTGGTATCCAAAGACTTATGGATTTAATTATTTCTTATTTTCCTACTTATTCGGAAAAAGGAATTTATACCGCAACTACACCGAATGATGTAAAAGTAGATTTGTTGACGAGTGAAACGGAAGTTTTGACTGCACAAGTATTTAAAACAATTGTTGATCCTTTTGTTGGTCGTATTAGTTATGTTAAAGTTTTAAGCGGGGTTTTAGCGGCTGATAGCAATTTGGTTAATGCAAATAATGGTAAACCAGAAAAGATTTCTCAAATCTATATTGTAAAAGGAAAACACCAGACAGCTGCTGGTAAATTGTTTACTGGTGATATTGGTGCTTTAACAAAACTTCAAAATACACAAACAAACGATACTTTGTGTGAAAAAGGTAAGCTGTTAATGGCGGATAAAATTACATTTGATGAACCAATGTATGCACAGGCTATATTTCCAAAAACAAAAAATGATGAGGATCGATTGTCTAATGGTTTAGCTCGACTTCAAGAAGAGGATATGACTTTTAAAGTTAGAAATAACTTAGAAACAAAAGAAACGGTTATTTATGGCGTTGGAGATCAGCATTTGGATGTTATTGTTAATAAATTAAATTCTAAGTTTAAAGCAGACGTCATTTTAAAAGATCCAAAAATAACGTATCGTGAGACCATTACTAAAACGGCGATTGGTGAAGGACGTCATAAAAAACAATCTGGTGGACATGGACAATTTGGACATGTATTTGTTGAATTTAGTCCGAATTCTGAACAAGAAGAAATGCTTTTTTCTGAAAAGGTATTTGGTGGGGCTGTGCCTAAGCAATATTTTCCAGCGGTTGAAACTGGTTTAAGAGAATGTTGTGTTAAAGGCCCACTTGCTGGATATAAGATGGTTAACTTAAAAGCAACTTTACTTGATGGTAAATATCATGATGTGGACTCTAGCGAAATGGCTTTCAAATTGGCAGCCCATTTGGCTTTTAAGGATGCGATGAATAAAGTACATCCAATTTTATTAGAACCGATTATGAATGTAAAAATCATTGTTCCAGATGAATTTACTGGTGCTGTAATTGGTGATTTAAATAAACGTCGTGGAGCCATTATGGGTATGAATCCTGTTGATGGAAATCAAGAAATTGAAGCTCAAGTGCCTATGGCAAATATGTCAAGATATTGTGTTGATCTAAGAAGTATGACAACTGGACTTGGTACTTATACTATGGAAATGGATCGTTATGATCCGGTTCCTGAACCTTATGCAAGTCGTATTGTTGAAGAAAGTAAAAAAGAATAAAACTAAAAAGACCTTAGCTATTCGGCTAAGGTCTATATGATTTCAAAGTGTTTTAATGCACTAATAATACCATCTTTTTGGACTGTATCTGTTATATAGTCGGCAGCTTTTTTTACATCATCAGTTGCGTTTCCCATTGCGATTCCATTGCCGACATATTTAAGCATGGTAATATCGTTTCCTCCATCACCAAAGGCCATTGATTCTTCATGCTTTATATTGAAATAATCTAATATGGCTTTAATGCCTTTGTCTTTACCACCATTTTTAGGGATAACATCGACAGCTTTATTCCACCATCTTGCGATTTGAAGAGTAGATGTGTTTTTGAGTAGTGCGTTTTCTTCATCTGGTGTAGAGGCGACCATCATTTGATAAATATCATTATTTTTAAAGCTTTCAAAATCTTTTAAAACATGGATTTTTTGGTTTGCGATATCAAAATACTCTTGTAAGGTTACATCATTAAAATTGCATCCCATTTTATTTATTCCTGCAAGATTTACAGCATGTCCCATTTTTTTTGCGTTAACGATGAAAGTGTTTATATCTTTTTGATTTAATGGATTCTTATATATTATCTCGTTTTTTGTATAACAATAGGATCCATTAAAGGCAAGTGCTCCATCAAAGTAAACGTTCTCAAATGTAGGAATCACAAACGGGGGCCTACCTGTTGCCAAAAATAGTTTTATTCCTTTGTTATGGAGTTGATTTAAAACATCTACAAGTTGTGGATGCATTTCTTTTGCGCCTAGTTCCAATAAAGTACCGTCAATGTCAAAAAAAATAATTTTAGTCATTTAAATCTCCTGTTTTTTCGTGCATGATTATAGCATAAATATTATAAATTTTGTATAATAATCACCAGTTAGGAGGTTATGTATGAGTACTTTTAAGCGTTTTGTACAATACTATAAACCATACAAAGGGATTTTCTTTTTTGATTTATTTTGTGCTTTCTTAATGTGTATTGTTGATTTGGCTTTTCCATTAATATTAAGTTATTGTACGAGTAATTATTTTTTGAAATCATCCAATGAAATATTAAAGGGATTGGGTGTATTAGCTATAGCGTTGTTGATTTTGTATGTGATACGTGCTTTGTGTAGATATTATGTAAGTTGTCAAGGACATGTCATGGGAGCTTATATGGAAAGTGATATGCGGCAAGATTTATTTAATCAATATCAGCGACTTTCTTTTTCGTATTATGATAAACATAATACGGGAGTTATGATGTCTAGAGTGGTTTCTGATTTATTTGATATTTGTGAATTTGCACATCATGGACCGGAAAATTTATTTATTTCTTTATTTAAAATCGTTGGTTCATTTGTGATTTTGAGTATGAT
>CAVGPK010000054.1:4807-11982 GCA_963631155.1 bacterium
CCTTTGGCTTTAATTCTTTTGGTTGTCACTTTTTTTATGCTTGTGTTTAGTTATACTCAAAATAAAAAAATGCGTCGTACTTTTATGGAAAACCGTCGTAAGATTGGTGATGTGAATGCATCTTTGCAAGATTCTTTAGGTGGTATTCGAGTTGTTCAATCTTTTGCGAATGAAGATATAGAAATAGAAAAATTCAATCGTTCAAACATGGAATTTTTAGAATCAAAAAAAGATAATTATAGAGTGATGGGAAGTTTTCAAGGTGGTAATAACTTCTTTCAGGGATTGTTGTATGTAACGATTCTTGTTGCGGGAGGATTTTTTATTGCGAAAGGAAATTTAAGTCCTGTTGCTTTAGCTACTTTTGCATTATATATCAATGTATTTGTTTCTCCTATTGAGGTTTTAGTTGAATTTACTGAAATGTTTCAAAAAGGGTTTTCTGGGTTTAGACGTTTTGAAGAAGTGATTAATGAGATTCCTGAAATTAAGGATAAAAAAGATGCGAAAGACCTTCAAGATGTTACAGGTCATGTCGAATTTAAACATGTTAGTTTTTATTATAATAAGAATGAAAAAGTCTTAGAGGATGTGAATCTGGACATTGAAGCTGGAAAGAAAGTAGCTTTGGTTGGTCCTAGTGGTTCTGGTAAGACAACATTATGTTCTTTACTTTCACGTTTCTATGATGTGAATGATGGAAGTATATTGATTGATTCTCAAGACATCCGTGATGTGACTTTGAAATCTTTACGTACAACAATAGGACTTGTTCAACAAGATGTATATTTGTTTACGGGTACTATTGAACAAAATATTTGTTATGGAAAACCTGGAGCAAGTCATGAAGAGGTTGTTGAAGCTGCAAAGAAGGCTAATATTCATGATTTTATAATGTCTTTACCAGATGGTTATAATACTTTCTGTGGAGAGAGAGGAACTCGCTTATCTGGTGGTCAAAAACAGCGTATTTCTATTGCGCGTGTATTTTTAAAAAATCCAAAAATTTTAATTTTAGATGAAGCAACAAGTGCTTTAGATAATGAGAGTGAACGAATTATTCAAAAGTCTTTGGAAGAATTAAGCAAGAATCGTACTTGCTTAACAATTGCACATCGATTATCGACAATTCGCAATGCAGATGAAATTGTTGTGATAGATAAAGATGGATTGCACGAACGTGGTAGCCATGATGAATTGATGAAATTAAATGGTACATATGCACGTTATTATCGTTTACAATTTGAAGGGTTAGATCAGGGATAGTATGTAAAATGCTATTCCTTTTTTTTTGCATACGTTATATAATAGCCAGGGTGCTTTTTGTGGATATGGATCTTTTGACCATAATCTAATGTATGAAGCATCTAGTTGATTTATTTACATCGTATTCATGATGAAACGAGAGTAGGAGGAAAATTGAATATGAACAAATCAAGTTTTACGGTAAAGCGTATGAGTACGCTGGCATTGCTGATTGCTATTATTTTAGTAATGTCCTTTACACCATTGGGTTATTTGCAGATTGGACCTTTATCTATGTCTTTGTTGACAATTCCAGTCGCAATAGGTGCAATTACAATGGGTCCTGTTGATGGATTAATTTTAGGGATTGTATTTGGTTTAACATCTTTATTTAATGCTATGTCAGGTGCAAGTGCTATGGGAACAGCCATGTTTTCAATTAATCCATTTGGATGTTTTGTTGTTTGTGTAGTTGCTCGTGCATTGATGGGGGTTTGTGCTGGACTTGTTTATCTAGGCTTATCTAAGGTGAATTCAAATAAAGAAAAGTTAAATTTTTGTTTGAGCGGTTTATTAGCAGCATTCTTTAATACATTATTCTTTATGGGTTCTTTATGCATTTTCTTTTATAGTAGTGATTATGTACAAGGCTTAGTAACTGCTTTACATGTTTCAAATCCAATTATGTTTATTATTGTGTTGGTTGGATTTCAAGGTGTTATGGAAATGGTACTTTGCTCTATTGTTTCAACGGCTGTATGTATTCCATTATCAAAATTTACAAAATAGTATCTTTAAGGCATTCTTTGTAGAATGTCTTTTTTATTGTTTTCCTTAAAAAAAAGTGTTAAAATTTTTAATGTAAATGAAAGCGGTTTTCGCTTGTATTTAGGAGGAATTTTATCATGTTAAAAGGGATTGCAGCAAGTGCGGGTGTATCCGTAGCTAAAGTCTACAAATTAGAAACGCCTAATGTTGTTATTGAAAAGAAGGCTGGAGTTGCTGAAGAAGAATTAAGTAAATTTGAAGCAGCTTTAGAAAAAACAAAAAAAGATATTGAAGGTGTAAAAGAAAGAGCGGCTAAACGTCTTAGTGAAGAAGAATTAGCTGTATTTGATGCTCATTTAATGATGATTTCAGATCCAGATTTAGCTTCACAAATTAAATCTATGATTGAAAGTGATGGAGTAAATGCTGAATATGCTACAGAACAAGTTGCCGATCAAATGGTTGCTATGTTTGAAAGTATGGATAATGATTATTTCCGTGAAAGAGCAGCAGATATTAAGGATGTTACTTTCCGTTTAAAATGTAATTTATTAGGATTGGTTATTCCTGATTTAACAAGTATCAATGAAGATTCTATTATTGTTGCTCATGATTTAACACCTAGTGATACAGCTCAATTAAATGAATTCGTTAAGGGATTTGCTACTGAAATTGGTGGAAAAACATCACACTCAGCAATTATGGCAAATAGTTTAGAAATTCCTGCTGTTGTTGGATGTCCAGGTGTTTGTGAAGCTGTTAAAACTGGTGATGTAATGGCTCTTGATGCATTAGATGGTGTTGTTGAGGTTAACCCCGATAGTGAAACGGTTGCTAAATATGAAGCAAAAGCAGAAGCTTATAAGAAAGAAAAAGAAGAATTAAAAGTTTTAGTTAATGAAAAATCTGTAACGAAAGATGGTCATGAAGTTGAACTTGCTGGTAATATCGGTGGATTTAAGGATGTTGAAGGAGTTCTTACAAACGGTGGCGAAGGTGTTGGCTTATTCCGTACTGAATTCTTATATATGGATTCTGATCATTTCCCAACAGAAGATGAACAATTTGAGGCCTATAAACAAGTTTTAGAAGGAATGCAAGGAAAGAAAGTTGTTGTTCGTACATTGGATATTGGTGGAGATAAACATTTATCTTATTATGAATTCCCTCAAGAAATGAATCCGTTCTTAGGATATAGAGCTATTCGTCTTTGCTTAAAAGAAACAGATATTTTCAAGACACAATTAAGAGCATTATGTCGTGCATCTGTATATGGAAGATTATGTATTATGTTCCCAATGATTGCGACTGTTAAAGAATTCTGTGATGCTAAAGCAATCTTTGAAGAAGTAAAAGCGCAATTAATTAGTGAAGGTGTTGCTGTTAGTGATTCAATTGAAGTTGGTATGATGGTTGAAATTCCAGCTGCTGCCGTATTGGCTGATCAATTTGCTAAATATGCAGATTTCTTCTCAATTGGTACAAACGATTTGATTCAATATTCAATGGCTGCAGATCGTATGTCAGAACATGTTTCTTACTTATATCAACCATATAATCCTAGTGTATTACGTTTAGTTGCAAACACAATCAAAGGCGCTCATGAACATGGCAAATGGGTAGGTATGTGTGGTGCTATGGCTGGTGAACCACATGCTGTTCCTATCTTATTAGGTTTAGGATTAGATGAGTTCTCTATGTCTGCTACTCAAATTTTAAAAGCTCGTAAAGTGGTTAAAGGTTTAAGCTATACTGAAATGCAAGATCTTGCAAAAGAATGCTTAAATAAAGATACTGCTGATGAAGTATTAGAAACAGTTAAGACTAAATTAGGTGAATAATGTAAAAAGGAGATTATAACAATCTCCTTTTTTAAGATAAATTATTTTGAATACCATCAGCTATTGCTTGTGCTAGAGAATCAGTATTATATTTTATATAATCTAAATCAGATGAATCTGTTATAAAGCCAGCTTCTATAAGTATGGATGGGATAACGTTATGAGAAACTACATAGAGTGGAGTTTCATTTGTATCTTGTAATCCACGATTCGTTGAATAATTCAATCCATCTAATGATTTCAAAATGGATTTAGATAATTTTGTTGTTTTTTTATTTTGAGCATCACAATATATTTCATATCCAGAAGCTCCATCATCATAATTACTAGCATTTAGATGAATGGATATAAAATAATCGGCATTTTCTTTTTTTGCTAATTTGCAGCGCGCTTGTAAATCTTTTAAATTATCATCTGGCCACGATACAGAATCGCTAGTTCGTGTATAAACAATATTATATCCTTTCTCCGTTAAAGCTTTTCCTAATTTTTTTACAATTTTTAAATTATAATCTTTTTCATAAGTTCCATCATAGGCTATACTACCGGCATCATAACCACCATGACCGGCATCTAACATAATTGTTATCTTAGTTTCTTTTGCATATATATTATCGTTTTTAACGAAATATATACAAAGACTTGTAATTAAGGTTAGTGTTAACAAAATTTTAAGCTTATTTATCATTTTTACCTCCCTATAGTAGTTTAGGGGGGGGTTCTTAATTTAACCTTAAGAAAATCTAAAGATTATTTACAGATTTTGAAGGTAATATCAGCAATTGATTGTGCCATTTGTGTTGGTGTTTCTTTACAATCTTTTTCTATCCAATGTCGAATTGAGGCAACACCACCATATATTATATATAGTTTTGCGTATTCATCTTTATGGTTTGGAGATAGCTTTTGTAGTTCTTCATTTAAGTTGCTAAGGCTTAATAATTTATTTAAAAAATTATTTTTAATATTAGCGTTAGAAATTAATTTTAAAATGTAAGCATTTTCTTGTATATAAGTCAAAATTTGAATTAAGCTAGATTGGTCAGGATTTTGGTTAAGTTGTTCTGATATATTTTGAATGATTTCATTTTCTAATTCATTTATAACATCGTATTGGCTGCCATAATACTTGTAGAAAGTTGAACGATTAACATCTGCAATTTCACATAATTTAGAAATCGATATCTTATTGATATCTGTTGTTTTAAGAAGTTCAAATAAGGCTTCTCGAATACATTGTTTTGTGAGTTTAATTTTTCTATTCATAAGCAACACCTGTTGATTTAACAACAATATGATAAAATTTATCGGTTGAAAATTCAAGAATGTTTTTTTAAAATTGAAATAGTTATTTGGAGGGAAACTATGCTTCAGTGTAAAAATATTATTAAAGATTATATAACCGGAGACGAAACTGTGCATGCACTTTGTGATGTATCTTTATCGTTTCGGGAAAGTGAATTCGTTTCTATTTTAGGACAGAGTGGTTGTGGTAAAACAACATTCTTAAATATTATTGGTGGATTAGATCATTATACTTCTGGTGATTTAATTATTAACGGAAAAAGTACGAAGAATTATAAAGACAAGGATTGGGATACATATCGAAATCATCAGGTTGGATTTGTGTTTCAATCGTATAATTTAATTATGCATCAAACGGTATTGGCAAATGTGGAACTTGCCTTAACATTAACAGGAGTGGATAAAAAAGAACGTACGAAAAGAGCTATCGATGCATTGGATGCGGTAGGACTTCATGATCAAATACATAAAAAACCAACACAAATGTCGGGTGGACAAATGCAAAGGGTTGCTATAGCTCGAGCACTTGTAAATAATCCAGATATTATTTTGGCAGATGAACCAACTGGAGCTTTAGATAGTGCTACAAGTGTTCAAATTATGGATATTTTAAAAGAAATATCTAATGATAAATTAGTAATTATGGTTACACATAATCCAGAGTTGGCAGAAAAATATTCAAGTAGAATTATTCAATTGTCAGATGGAAGAGTATTGTCTGATTCGAATCCATATAATGATGTTGAAACTGAGCAAGATTCATCACTTTTAAAGAAACCAAGCATGTCTTTTAAAATGGCTTGTTCATTAAGTTTTAATAATTTGTTGACAAAGAAAGCACGTACTTTTTTAACTTCATTTGCAGGTAGTATTGGAATTATAGGCATTGCTTTGATCATGTCTTTATCTAATGGTATGCAGACATATATTGATAATATGGAAAATGATACTATGGCTTCTTATCCAATTGAAATATCTTCAAGCACAAGTGACATGACTACTTTAATGTCTACCATGATGGGAATGAATAAATCTAACACAAAGGCTAAAAAAGGAAAAATAACCTCGAGACCTTATGTTGAAGATGTATTGGAATCTTTGTCTTCTTCTAAAAAGAATAATTTAGCTGCCTTTGAAGAATATATTGAAAGTGACAAAGGTAAAGATTTTAGAAAGGCTGCAAAATCAATTGAATATGATTATAATTTAAATTTGCAAGTTTACAACGAGAATACAGATGCTGGTTTAGTTCAAGTGAGTCCAAATGGTTTATTAGATAAATTAGGTATGTCTGATATGATGTCTATACAATCGCAATTTATGGATTCAAGCTCGATGGCGAATGATGAAGTCTGGCTTTCTTTGCCTGAATCAAAAAAACTTCGGGATGATGAATATCAACTTGTAGAGGGAAGTTGGCCAAAAGCTTATGATGAAGTTGTCTTAGAAGTTGATGAAAATAATCAAATTACCGATTTTGCACTTTATTCTTTAGGTCTATTAAATCAAGATACTTTAGTCAAAAATTATCAAGAAATTTTGAATGGGAACACAGATAAAATTTCTAAAACAAATCTTAAAACATATTCTACTTCGGAATTGTTAAAAACAAAGTTTAAGCTTGTCTTAAATTGTGATTTATACGAAAAAGTAAATGGTGTATGGATTGATCAAAGCGATAATGATGATTATATGAAAAATATTGTCGCAAATAGTCCTGAAATTAAAGTGGTTGGTATTATTAAGCCGCAGGATTCAACTGTATCAAGTACAACAATGGGTGGCATTTATTATACAAAGGATATGGAAAAGTATGTTGTTGAAAAATGTGAAAGTAGTGAAATTGTTGCTGAACAAAAGGCTAATCCTAATGTAAATGTGTTTACTGGACAAACTTTTTCTTCGGGAGAAAAAATGTCGATGAATAATCTTACTCAAGATCAAATGATGGCGTTATCAAATATGTCACAAGAAGAATTATTGGATTATATGAATACATATAATGATAATTTAAAT
>CAVGPK010000054.1:11992-13122 GCA_963631155.1 bacterium
CTTTAGGTGTAGTTGATTATTCATCGCCAACAAAAATTTCTTTATATGCATCTAGTTTTGATGGAAAGGAAGAATTAAGTGATTTAATTACAAAATATAATAAGAAACAAGAAAAGAAGGGTAAAAAGGCAAATGTTATTTCATATAATGATTTTATTGGTACCATGCTAAGTAGTGTAACAAGCGTAGTTAATATCATTAGCTATGTGTTAATTGCGTTTGTCTCTGTATCTCTAATTGTTTCTAGTATAATGATTGGAATCATTACTTATATTTCAGTTCTTGAAAGAACGAAAGAAATTGGTATATTACGTTCGATTGGGGCTAGTAAAAGAGATATTTCTCGTGTGTTTAATGCGGAAACATTTATTATTGGTCTTATTAGTGGATGTTTAGGTATATTGATTACTTTGATTTTAAATATTCCGATTAGCCATATTGTTGAAAATATGACAGGGGTCGGCAATATTGCTAAATTACCATTCAATGGTGCAATCGCATTAATATGTATTGATTTGGTTTTAACTGTTTTAGCTGGTTTAATCCCATCAAAAATTGCGTCTAAAAAAGATCCGGTTGAAGCTTTAAGAAGTGAATAAGAAAAAAAAGAGGATTTTGTGTATCAAACGTACACGATCCTCTTTTTATGTTAAAATATTTCTAGATGAGGTATATTATAATGAATATTAAGAAAATTATTAAGATGGTATTGAAGAAAGATAAAAAATCGAATATCGATATAACTGAATCTATTTCTTCAATTCGAGCTTTAATGAATGAACTTACAACGTCATTGGATGATTTGAATGCTATTTTAAAGCGTATTTGTTTTAAGAAGAAATAAAAAAAAGAACTATTTCTAGTTCAATTTTTTCATTCTTTATAAGAAATCATAGCTTTGTTGTCTTGTGAAATTTTATGCCTATACTATTTATCCTTATTTGAATGATTTTTACTGGAAAGACGATATCAATTGTGGATTTGACATCGAACATGAGAATTCAGATAATTTCTGAATACATTATTATTATATATTCATCATTTTATAAAATCTTATAATATTTACGCAAAAAATATAAATATATTGTCAAGATCTCTTGATTTTTACTCTTTTCTTTATTATTTTATAT
>CAVGPK010000055.1:0-12932 GCA_963631155.1 bacterium
AAGTTGAAAAATTCTGTCAAGATCATAACGTACGTATTAAGATGCCAGATGTATGTCCTCCATCATTAGTAAATGGATTCTCAGCAATCTTACCTTTGGCATTCGCATTAGTACCTCTATACATCATTGAAGTTGTGATTACTCAAACTACAGGTGGAGCTTATGGATTATGTTCAGGATTCATGGCTGTATTATCTGCTCCATTAAACGCATTAGTATCTGTTCCAGGAATGTTCGTATTATCTTTCTTTGGTACATTGTTATGGTGCTTCGGTATTCATGGAACAATGATCTTAGTTCCAGTTATTATGCCTTTAGGAATTCAAGCTGCTGTTGCGAACGCTGCTGCCTATGCTGCAGGTGGATATGATGCATTAGTATTCTATCCAGTCGCATTATTTGGTTCTATGGCAATCTGTGGTGGTACAGGAAATACACTTCCATTATGTATCTTTGGTTTAAGAGCAAAATCTGAACAAATCAAAGCTGTTGCCAAAATTGGATTGGTACCAGGATGGTTTGGAATTAACGAACCAGTAACATTCGGTATGCCAATTATGTATAACCCAATCTTATGTATTCCTTATGTATTAAACTGTTTAGTAGTTATGTTGTGTTCATTAATTGGATATAAAACAGGTTTCTTAACTCCAGGATTCGTATCTATTACAGCTTTAATGCCAATGGGATTTGCACAATTCTTCTCAACTTTACGTTGGCAAAACGCAATCTGGGATTACTTAATGGTTATTCCAGCAGGACTTGTATGGTATCCATTCTTTAAGGTTTACGATAACCAATTATACAAACAAGAACAAGAAGCTAAAGCTTTAGAAGAAGCACAAGCATAATAATAGAAAGGGACGTGTAATGCGTCTCTTTCGTACTTAAGGTACAAATTTAAAAGGATTATTTTTTACTTATTTGTACCTCATTTTCTAAATGAAAAAGAAGGAACATTTCACAAAATATTTGTGTTAATCTTGAAGAAAAGAAAGTAGGTAAATATATGAGTTTTCAAAAAGATTTTTTATGGGGAGGCGCAACAGCGGCTAACCAATATGAAGGTGGATGGAATGCGGATGGAAAAGGTGTCAGCAGTTCCGATTGTTGTACAAGAGGTTCTAGAACACAACCACGTAAAGTAACTTATAAAACAAGTGATGGTCAAGTACATGCGGATTTAATGTTTGCACTTGATGCACCAGAAGATGCCGTATTTGGATGTTTTGAGGGTTATGATTATCCTAGTCATGAAGCCACAGATTTCTATCATCGCTATAAAGAAGATATTGCCTTGATGGCTGAAATGGGATATAAAACATTCCGTATGTCTATTAACTGGACACGTATTTATCCATTAGGATATGAAGAAGAACCAAATGAAGCGGGTTTGAAATTTTATGATGATGTATTCGATGAATGCTTAAAACATGGAATCAAACCATTGGTTACTTTATCTCACTATGAAACACCTGTTGGACTTGCGAATAAATGGGGCTCATGGGCTGATGAGAGAACAATCGAATGTTTCTGTCGCTATGTAAAAACTGTAGGTGAAAGATATAAAGGAAAAGTTGAGTATTGGTTAACATTTAATGAAATTAACTGCTTAGGATTTGGTGGATGGATGGCAGCCGGCGTAGGTAGTCGTGATCCACAAAAAATTGCGGATGCCGGTAAGCATCAATTACTCGCAAGCGCAAAAGCTGTACAAATCCTTCATGAAATCGATGGAAATAATAAAGTAGGAAACATGATCGGATACGGTATGATTTATCCTCATACATGTGCGCCTAGAGATGTATTTAAATGTTGGGATAGTTTTAACGGAAGTTATTTCTATTGTGATGTACAGGCTCGTGGATATTATCCAGCTTATAAATTAAAAGAATATGAAAGAAATGGTATTCAATTCACTTTAACGGATGAAGAAAAAGAAACATTGAAGAATGGTACTATAGACTTTATTAGTTTCTCTTACTATATGTCAAATTGTGCATCGGCAGACCCTGAAGTTTTGGCTAATCAAGGTGGAAACATGATGTTTGGCGTTAAGAATCCATATTTAAAAGCGAGTGATTGGGGTTGGCAAATCGATCCAATGGGACTTCGTTTATCTTTAAACTATATGTATGATCGCTACCAATTACCGATGATGGTCGTTGAAAATGGATTGGGTGCACAAGATACTGTAGAAGAAGATGGAAGTATTCATGATTCTTATCGTATTGATTACTTACGTGATCACATCAAAGCAATGAAGGATGCGGTTGAAATTGATGGCGTTGAGCTTTGGGGCTATACACCTTGGGGATGTATTGATTTGGTCAGTGCTTCTACAGGTGAAATGCATAAACGTTATGGATTTGTATATGTAGATTATCAAGATGATGGTACAGGTCAAGGAGATCGTTTAAAGAAAGATAGTTTCTATTGGTATAAAAAAGTAATTTCTTCAAATGGAGAAGATTTAGATTAGGAGTAACATATGAGTTTTCCAAAGGGATTTTATTGGGGCGGAGCAACCGCAGCCAATCAATATGAAGGTGGTTGGAATGAAGGCGGTAGAGGCTCGGCATTAACAGATGTGACGACAGGGGCAACAAAGGATACTCCTCGTTATGTAACCTATAAATTAGAAGATGGAACACCTGGAAAATATTCTCAATTTGGAGGAAAACTTCCTAGTGGTGCTCATTATGCGGTGTTAGACGATTATTATTATCCAAACCATATTGGAACTGATTTTTATCATCACTACAAGGAAGATATTGCCTTGTTTGCGGAAATGGGATTTAAAATGTTTCGTATGTCCATTTCCTGGCCAAGAATTTATCCTCATGGAAATGATGAAAATCCAAACCAGGAAGGATTAGATTTTTATCGTCATGTTTTTGAAGAATTAAAAAAATATGACATTGAACCTTTGGTTACAATTTCTCACTATGATGATCCATTATATATGGAAGAGAAATTGGGTGGTTGGCAAAATAGAGATACAATCGGATATTATGAAAAATATTGTGCTACTCTATTTGAAGAATATAAAGATTTGGTTCATTATTGGTTAACTTTTAATGAAATTAATACTGCCATTATGGCAGCTGCATTCTTTCTGGATGCACCAAAAGAAATGCTTCAAAGTGGATATATTAAATTACATAATCAATTAGTAGCTAGCGCAAAAGTGGTTAAACTTGCCCATGAAAAATATCCAGAATTCAAAATGGGATGTATGCTTGCAGGAATGGTGAGTTATCCATTAACATGTGATCCAAAAGATGTATTAGCGAATCAACAACGTATGCAAGATTCGTTCTACTATGCAGGAGATGTTCATGTTCGTGGAGCTTATCCACATTACGCAAAGAAAACTTGGAAAAAATATGGTTTAGATCCTGCTTTCTTTGAACAAGATAAAGAAGTATTAGCACAAGGAAAAGTGGATTTCTTTAGCTATAGCTATTATGCGACAAGTTGCGAAACAACACATTCAAACGTTTTAAAAGATGGCGCTGGAAATATGTCGATGGGATATAAAAATGACTACATCCAATATTCTGAATGGGGTTGGGGAATGGATCCAGATGGTTTGCGCTTTTCTTTAAATGAAATTTATGATCGTTACCAAGTTCCTTTAATGGTCGTTGAAAATGGACTAGGAGCTATTGATACATTTGAAAATGGTGAAATTCATGATCCTTACCGTATTGACTATATGAAAGCTCATGTTAAGGCGATGGATGAAGCCATTGAAGATGGTGTTGATTTGATCGCATATACACCTTGGGGATGTATTGACTTGGTAAGTGCAGGAACGGGTGAAATGCGTAAACGTTATGGATTTATCTATGTCGATATGGACGATGAAGGAAACGGAACATTAAATCGTTATCGTAAAGATAGTTTCTATTGGTATAAAAAAGTAATTTCTTCAAATGGAGAAGATTTAGATTAAGTCAGGTTTATCCTGACTTTTTTAGTTAATATATGAATCAAAATTGATAAAAAATAATAAAATGGTTAAAATATTAACCATGATAGACTTTGAATGTATTTGCTCATAATCGAGACGATCATCCGAAAAACTTTTCTTACTTATATGATAGGGAAAGTAAAAAATGGATTTTATCTCCAGTATATGATTTAACCTATAGTTATTCTATAAATGAAGAGCATGCGACAACTATAAATGGAAATGGTAAGAATCCAAACGAAGCAGATCTATATGAAGGGGCCAATAAAATTGGATTAAAAGAACAAGATATAAAAAAATTACCAAGGATATAAAAGAAATTGTATATAGCGATTTAAAAAAATATTTATAAAAGGAGGCAACCATGGAAACTGATTCATTATTTTCAATACAAGAAGATACAAGACCTTTAGCCGATCGTATGCGCCCAGAAAGTTTAGATGAGTATGTGGGACAGAAACAATTGGTTGCCCAAGGAAATCTATTGTGGCAAATGATTGAACATGATCAAGTGACGTCGATGATTTTTTGGGGTCCTCCAGGCGTTGGTAAAACGACACTCGCTCGTATCATTGCCCATCAAACAAAGAGTTATTTTGTTGATTTTTCCGCTGTTACAAGTGGAATCAAAGAAATCAAGGAGGTTATGAAGCAAGCGGATGCACGTAAGGCCGTGGGCCAAAAAACCATTCTTTTTGTCGATGAAATCCATCGTTTTAATAAAGCCCAGCAAGATGCATTTTTACCTTATGTAGAAAAGGGAAGCATTATATTAATTGGGGCTACGACAGAAAATCCAAGCTTTGAAATTAATTCAGCCTTGTTGTCGAGATGCCGTGTTTTTGTATTAAATAGCCTTGAAGAATCAGATTTAGAAGAATTGATTGTTCGAGCACTTCATAGTCCGAAAGGATTTGGCAACTTAAAAGTTCATATTTCAAAAGAAGATATATCAGCGATTGCTTCTTTTTCAGCTGGAGATGCTCGTTTTTGTTTAAATACTCTTGAAATGGTGGTTTATAATTCTCCAAGTGAGCTTGATGGTATTCATGTTTCACAAGATATTTTAAAACAATGTCTTCAAAAACGATCTTTACTTTATGATAAAAAAGGAGAAGAACATTATAATATTATTTCGGCTTTACACAAAAGTGTTCGTAATTCAGATGTACAGGCAAGCATTTATTGGCTGGCAAGAATGTTAGAGGCTGGAGAAAATCCGCTCTATGTAGCCAGAAGACTTGTTCGAATGGCAAGCGAAGATATTGGTATGGCCGATTCTCGAGCCTTAGAAATCTGTGTAGCTGCTTATCAGGCAAGTCACTATTTAGGTATGCCTGAATGTAATGTACATTTAACGCATGCCGTTGTTTATTTGGCTTTGGCTCCAAAATCGAATGCACTTGAAGTAGCGTATAATAATGCCAAGGCGGATGCGCTAAAAACATTAGATGAGCCTGTTCCCATGCATATTCGTAATGCACCGACAAAATTAATGGCAGATCTAGGCTATAATAAAGGATATGAGTACTCGCATGATTATCAATATCATATGACCGATATGACATGTTTGCCGGATTCTTTATTGGATAAGGAATACTATGTACCAAGTGATCAGGGATCGGAACAAAAAGTACAAAAGCGTATGCAGCAGATCAAGGCTATTAAGGCAATGGTGCATCGAAATAGGATGATGAAGAAAAAGTAGTTGTAAAATAGATAAAGAAAGAATAGTCTTATGAGGGTGAGGTAGTTATGAAAATAGAAATTCATAGTTTAGAACAAACACAACAATTTGCACAAAAAATGGCAGCTCTATGTAAAGGAAAACAGATTGTGATTACTTTAGATGGGGATTTAGGCGCAGGAAAGACGACGTGGACAAAAAGTTTTGGGAAGGCTTTAGGTGTAAAGAGTGTCATTAATTCACCTACATTTACAATTTTAAAAGATTATAAACAAGAAGGAGGCATTCCTTTTCATCATATCGATGCGTATCGTTTAGAAGATCATTGCCAAGATTTAGGTTTTGAAGATTGTTTTGATGAAGGAATTACTGTTGTTGAGTGGTCTAACTTTATTGAAGAACAATTGCCTAGTGATCATATAAAAATTTCTTTTGAAGAAGGAATAGATGAAAATCGAATCGTCACCATGGAGTATACGGGTCCTATTTCAAAAGAAATCGTGGAGGGATATCATGATTAGTTTATGTATGGATAGTGCCTATAAATCTTTAGTTTTAGGTCTATATAAGGATGGACATCTTTTAGAAGGTGTTTCTATTGAGGCTTTTAAAAAACAAAGTGAAACTATTTTTGTGGAATTAAATGCCCTATTTGAAAAGACAGGCATAGATTATAAGGATGTTGATGAAGTCATTATTACGGATGGGCCTGGATCGTATACGGGTATTCGTATTGCGATGACAATTGCGAAAGTATTGTGTACGCAAATGCATAAAACATTAAAGTGCATTAGTACGATGCAGCTGTATGCAGGTCTTGATGAAAGTGCGAATGTGATTTTGGATGCACGTAGTAAAAGAGCGTATGTGGCCCATGTTGAAAATGGAAAAATTATTGGGGAAACAAAAATATTAGAAGTAAGTGAACTGGAAGACTTTTTGAAGGAGAATCCAGGACATTTATATGGAGATGGCTATTTGGTAGATCAAGAAGTGTGTTCGCCGGATTTCTTAAAGAATTTTATTCAGGTTGATGCACGTACGATTGATAATATTCATGCGCTAGTTCCACAATATTTAAAAGAAAGTGATGCCTATAAAGCATGATTTTTAAAGAAATGGAAAAAGAGGATTTAGAACAGGTTGTTTTATTAGAGAGAGAATGTTTTTCAAATCCTTGGAATAAAGAAAATTGTTTGTATGAACTTGAAGAAAATCCATTTTCTCATGGTTGGATTCTTAAAGAAAAGGATGCGATTGTGGGGTATGCGTTTTTGTGGGAAACGTTTGAGATGGCACAACTTGCAAGGATTGGAATCAAGTCAAAATTAAGAAAAAAAGGCTATGCTTCTTACTTGATGGAGAAATTGATTGAAAGGGCAAGAAGTGTGGATTGTGAATATATGACTTTGGAAGTTCGCGCTAGTAATCAGGCAGGTCTTGCGTTATATAAAAAGATGGGCTTTATTCAGGTGAATGTTTCAAAGAATTATTATCCAGATGGAGAAGATGCGATTGTGATGACATTGGCACTATAGGAGGCACTATGATTATTATTGGGATTGAAAGTAGTTGTGATGAAACGGCGGTTGCGGTTGTAAAGAATAAAAAGGAAGTATTATCGAGTGTTGTTGCGAGCCAAATTGATGTACATACAGAATTTGGGGGCGTTGTTCCTGAGGTTGCAAGTCGAATTCATGTTGAGAATATTTCGTATTGTATAGATAAAGCGTTAAAGGATGCAAATATCACAATGGAAGATGTGGATGCGGTAGCTGTAACGCAAGGTCCAGGATTGATTGGATGTTTACATGTGGGTGTGCAGGCGGCAAAAACCTTGGCTTTTGCGTACCATAAACCTTTGATTCCTGTCCATCATTTGGCTGGGCATATTTATGCGAATGAACTTGTAGTTGATATGAAATATCCAGTGCTTGCTCTAGTGGTTTCAGGTGGAAATACAGAACTTGTATATATGAAGAATGAAACAAGTTTTGAAATACTAGGTCAAACGCAGGATGATGCGATTGGAGAAGCCTTTGATAAGGTGGCGCGCGTTCTTGATTTAGGGTATCCTGGTGGGCCAAAAATTGATAAGCTTGCCAAAGAGGGTAAGCCTGTGTATGATTTGGCGAAACCAAAAACACAAGGGCGCTATGATTTTAGTTTTTCCGGATTAAAGAGTAGTGTTTTACAATTCACAAAGCGCATGGAAAGACAGAATAAAACGTTTGATATGGCGGATTTAGCTTGTTCTTTTCAAGAAACGGCTTTGGATGAAATTTTTTCTAGGGTAAAACGTGTATTAGATGATTATCCAGATATTCAACATTTTGTCGTGGGTGGTGGTGTAAGTGCTAATTCACGTTTAAGAGAAAAAGTGAAGGAACTTGAAAAAGAGTATAAGAATGTGCAATTTACGGTACCGCCTATGTATTGTTGTACAGATAATGCGAGTATGATTGGTGTTGCGGGTAGTATTGCGTATGAGAGTGGAAGAAGAGGCGATGCTTCTTTGACGGCAGATTCAAGTTTGGAGATCATGTGATGGATGTCATTAAAAAATTTGAAACAGCGGATTTAGAAGCGATTTATTCTATCTATTGTTTCTATGTGAAAAATAGTGTGGCCATTTTTGATATAGAATGTACTTCTTATGAGGTATTTAAAAATAATATGTTAGAAATTGCTTCTAAGTATCCTTTTTATGTAGCGTATCATGAGGATGAATTGATTGGATATGGATATGTGCATGCGGCCTTTTCAAAGGAGGCGTATAAGTTTTGTGTAGAACTTACGATTTATTTTGCGCAAGGAAAACATTATGGTATGCCTGGAAAATTAGTCGATCAATTGGAGGAAGATTGTAAAAGATTGAATATGCGTTGGATCATATCTTGTATTACGGATACAAATGCAGAAAGTATTCATTTTCATGAAAAGCGAGGATATGAGAAGATGGGTTTCTTGCCAAGTTGTGGTTTAAAATTTGATGCTTGGCATGGAGTGGTTTGGATGTGTAAAAATTTAATGGAGTCTAATTCGTATTCGATTTCATCTAAGGCGAGTGTGTCCGGTGATGTTTGTATTGGCAAGAAATCAAAGGTTCTTGATTTTGCATGTGTAAGAGGGGATAGTGATTCAATCAAGATTGGCGAATGCACAAATATACAAGAGAATTGCGTTTTACATGTGGATCAAGGGTATCCAATGACAATTGGAGATTGTGTGACGGTTGGACATGGTGCGATTTTGCATGGTTGTAGTGTTGAGGATGAAGTTTTAATTGGTATGGGTGCCATTGTTTTGAATGGGGCAAAGATTGGTAAGCATTCGATTATTGGTGCAGGTGCTTTAATTCCTGAGAATATGCAGATTCCAAATGGAAGTGTTGTTGTTGGTGTTCCGGGTAAGATTATTAAGCAGGTTAGTGCTGAGCAGATTGAAATGATTTTAGAGAATGCAAGACATTATAGTGGTGAATAGCCACTATTTTTTTGTTGTGGTAAAGTGGACTTTATGGTGTATGATTTTTGTATGGAAAAATTTGATAGTCGATTAAAATTGGTTTTATTTTTTTTAAAGGGTTGTAAAAGATATTTTGTAGCTTTTCTTTTCTTCACATGTTTGATGTCTTTGTTTGATTTGATTCCACCACAGATTATTTCATTTACGGTAGATCAGGTGTTGGATTCAAATTCAAATCCTTGGCTGCGAGATCATTTATATATGGTGAGTCTTGTGGTTATTTTGGTTGCACTTTTTGGTGCTTTTTGGCGGTATTTGTTTCGTTATTTTAATAGTAAGGGTGCAGAAAAATTAGTGCATCGCATGCGTAATACTTTATTTGATCATTTGATGCATCTTCCTTATGGGTGGTATAGCCAAAATCAGACGGGAGATTTGATTCAAAGGTGTACAAGTGATGTGGAGCAAATCAAGACTTTTTTGTCTGAACAATTAACAACGTTATTTCGTGTGATTTTATTGATTTCTTTTGCGCTTTATTTTATGTTTTCTATTAATGTTCAGATGGCTTTTTGTGCTTTGGCGTTTATTCCGATTATTGTAGGGTATTCCATTCTTTTTTATCGTAGAATTGCTGATCAGTTTGAAAAGGTAGATGTGGAAGAGGGAAAGCTTTCAAATATTGCTCAGGAAAATTTAACGGGAGTGCGTGTGGTGCGTGCTTTTGGTAGAGAGATGAGTGAGCGTAAAAAGTTTGAGAAACAAAATAAAGAATATACGGCTTTATGGGTGTATTTAATGCGAATGATGGCTTTATTTTGGACGTCAAGCGATTTATTTAGCTACTTACAGGTGATTGTTGTTTTGTGCTTTGGTGTTTGGCAATGTGTGAATGGAAATATAACGGCGGGTGAGTTTATTGCGTTTAATTCGTATACGGCTATGATTGTTTGGCCTATTCGTTCTTTGGGGCGTGTCATTTCGAATTTATCAAAGGCAGGTATTTCTATTGATCGTTTGCGTTATATTATGAATGCGGATATAGAAAGGGATGTTGATGGTGCATATGTAGTAGATATGTATCAGGATATTCGTTTTGATCATGTTTGTTTCAAGTATGAAAATAGTACAAAGAATATTTTGGATGATGTTTCTTTTACAATTGAGGCAGGTAAAACAGTAGGGATTTTAGGGGCGACAGGTTCAGGAAAGAGTACTTTGATGTATTTATTGGATCGTTTGTATGATGTGAGCAGTGGGGCTATTTATGTTGGGGATACCAATTTAAAGGATATTCAATTGGATTGTGTTCGTAAAAATATTGGGATTGTTTTGCAGGAGCCATATTTATTTTCGCGTACATTGGAAGAGAATATTAAGATTGCGAATGAAAATATTAGTCATGAGGATGTGTTGGCGGCAACACAAGTCGCATCTTTAGAATCGACGATTCATCATTTTCAAAATGGATTTGAAACGTATGTGGGTGAGCGTGGTGTCACACTTTCTGGCGGGCAAAAACAGCGTACGGCGATTGCGCAGATGTTAGTTCGTAATGCGGATATTATGATTTTCGATGATTCTTTATCGGCTGTTGATGCGAAAACAGATCAGGATATTCGTAAAGCTTTGCGACAGGTTTCAAAAAAGAGTACGACTTTATTGATTGCACATCGAATTACGACACTAATGGATGCGGATTTGATTTTGGTTATGGAGAATGGAAAAATCGTGCAACAGGGAAATCATGAATCCTTACTTGGTGAAGATGGAATTTATAAGCGGATTTATGATTTGCAGTCAAGAAATTTGGGGGTGAATGAGGATGAAGTTTAATTTTTATGGTATATCAAAACTGATTCCTTTTTTAAAGCCATATAAAAAGCGAATGATTCTTATGATTGTTTGTGGTATATTGCCTTCTTTTATTGATTCAATTTATCCTTTGTTTTCAAAGTATGCGCTAGATCATTTTATTGCACAGAATACGTTGGATACATTTAAGTCTTTTGTGATTTTGTATGTTGGACTTTTGATTGTACAAGTACTTTTGAATTTTGTGGCGACGGATATTTGTGGAAAGCTTGAATTGAATGTGAATAAAGATTTGCGTAATGCGGCTTTTAATCATCTTCAGACATTGTCCTTTTCTTATTTTAATCAGAATAATGTGGGTTACATTCATGCGCGTGTTATGAGTGATACGGGTAAGATTGGTGGTATGGTGTCATGGGATTTGATGTCGCTTGTCTGGGAAGGCTCGTATTTGATATTTATGTTAATAAATATGTTTCTTGTCGATGTTCGCTTGGCGTTATGGATTGTGTTGATTGTGCCATTTGCGGTGTATTTCATTTTGTTCTTTCAGAAGAAATTGGTTGTTTTAAATCGTAAGGTTCGTGAGATGAATTCGAAGATTACCTCCAATTTTAATGAGGGAATCACGGGTGTGAAGGCGATTAAGACGATGGTGATTGAGGATAAAATGAATGCGGATTTTGATCTTGATAGTGAGAAAATGGAAAAAGTGTCCATTCAGACTACGAGGTATAGTGCTTTATTTTCGAGTTTAGTGACAATGATGTCTTCAATTGCGCTTTCTCTTGTTTTGTGGCGTGGTGGCTTATTGAGTATGCAGGGTGTTTTATTGATTGGTACTTTATCGGTGTTTTTAAATTATGCGATTAATATGTTAGAGCCAATTCAAGAAATTATTTCGATGATTTCTTTGTTTATTTCGATTCAGGTCAATATTGAAAGGCTTGTGAATTTGTTGGAAGAGAAAAGTGATGTGGTGGATTCTAAAGAGGTTATTGAGAAGTATGGGGATTCTTTTTATCCGAAGAAGGAGAATTGGGAGCCTTTATATGGAGATATTGAATTTAAAGATGTTTCTTTTAAATATCCAGATGGAAATGAGTGGGTTTTAGAGCATTTTAATTTAAAGGTGAAACAGGGTACGAATGTAGCGATTGTTGGTGAGACAGGAGCTGGTAAGTCGACGCTTGTGAATTTGGTTTGTCGTTTTTTTGAGCCAGTGAAAGGCGAAATCTTGATGGATGGAAAAGATATTCGAGATCGTAGTCAGTTATGGCTTCATTCCAATATTGGCTATGTTCTTCAGACACCGCATTTATTTTCGGGTACGATTCGTGAAAATTTAAGATTTGGTAATGAGAATGCGAGCGATGAAGAGATTTATAGAGCGTTAGAGATGGTGGATGCCTTGGATGTGGTTGAAAAATTAGATCAGGGATTGGATGCCCAAGTTGGTGAGGGTGGAGATCTTTTGTCTACAGGACAGAAGCAATTATTGTCGTTTGCGCGTGCCATATTGGCGAATCCTCGTATATTGATTTTAGATGAGGCGACGGCAAGTGTGGATACGTTGACTGAAAAAGTAATTCAGGATGCGATTTATAAGGTGATTCAAGGAAGAACTTCTTTTGTGATTGCGCATCGTTTATCAACAATTGTGGATGCGGATATTATTTTGGTTGTAAAGGATGGTAAAATTATAGAGCGTGGTAAACATATGGAATTAATGAGGCAAAAGGGATATTATTTTGAATTGTATTCGCGTCAATTCGAACAAATGGCGACAGATTTGGTGATTTAGTAGGTGTTTTTTTAAATATCTACTTTTTTATTGTCAAAAGTATCTAAATTATAATTTTTTTAAAAAACTTTCAGATTTTTCGCAAAAAATTACGTATAAGAGAATGTAGTAGTTTTGTTTAAAAAAAGGAGATAATAATAAATGGGAAAACAAGACAAATTATTAAAAGAATTCTTTAC
>CAVGPK010000056.1:0-12421 GCA_963631155.1 bacterium
AAAATACAGAAGAAGCTTTACAAAAGGCCGAAGAGGCTTTGCAAATGAAAAACGATGCTTTACAAAAGGAAAAAGAAAGAGCAGAAGGGAGAGTAGAATTAGCAAATGCGATTAAAAATCTATCGTTAACAATGTCGGTTGAAGATATTGCGAAAGTTTTCAATAAGTCTTTGTCTGAGATTGAGGCAATAATAAATGGTTAGTTCCGATTTTTACAATAGTAAAATGAAGGAAATAATAGAACATGAAGAGGTAATTCAAATGATAGACAAAAGAGTGGATCAAATCGAAGAAGATCGTTGGAAGAAATTAGATGATGAATTTGCCGAACTACATAGAAATGAAAGAGAAGTTCGATTAAAAAGACAAGAGGAAGCTTTACGTAAGACGGAAGAAGAATTACAAAAGAAAAACGATGCTTTACAAAAGACAGAAAAGGCTTTGAAAAAGAAAAACGAATCTTTAAAAAATACAGAAGAAGCTTTACAAAAGGCCGAAGAGGCTTTGCAAATGAAAAACGAAGCTTTACAAAAGGAAAAAGAAAGAGCAGAAGGAAGAATAGAAGGAACATATAATGTTATTAAAGCGTTGTCACTCACAATGTCTGAAGAAGAGATTGCGAAGGCATTAAATAAAAACACATATGAAATTAAGCAGATCTTAAAGGGATAGTTGACACTATCCTTTTTTATGAAAAAAATTTCTGAAAAATCGTGAAAACAAAATGTAAGCGTGTTATAATTTCGATATGTTTAAGTTTGGAAAGAAGGGATTATATGGGAGAGTGGCCATATAAAAATGAGATAGGTCAAGAAGAAGTTGCTTCTTGTGATGTTCTTGTTCTTGGCGGTGGCTTAGCTGGATGTTATGCAGCAATTGCGGCCGCTAGAAAAGGGAAAACCGTGATTTTAGTTGAAAAGGGATCAACAGAACGTAGTGGTTCAGCAGGATCTGGATTTGATCATTGGGAATCTGCATGTACCAATCCATGTTCTGGTGTAACACCTGAAGAAATTGCGCATGCCTATATTGATGAACAATCTCAATATAGTAATGGAATCGGACATTATATTGAATGTAGAGAAGGATATGATCGACTTTTAGATATGGAGTCCTTTGGAGGAAAAGTTCGTGATACAGATAACGAATTTGAAGGCGCGCCATTTAGAGATGAAAAAACAAAACTCATGTTTGCGTATGATTATAAAAATAAATTTACATTAAGAGTATGGGGAAGTACTTTTAAACCTTCTTTATTTAAGGAATTAAAAAAACTAGGTGTAAAAATTTATGATCGAGTAGAAGCGACTGGCTTATTAACAACTACAATCAATGGAAAAAAACGTGGTATTGGTGCCATGGGAATGAATGTTCGTACAGGGAAATTTCATATATTCAAATCAAAAACAACTATTCTTACTATGTCACGTCCAGCTCGTGTTTGGTTATTTGATTCGGATTTAACAGGATTATGTGAATTTAGACCATTCCAAAGTATTGGCTCAGGTCATGCGATGGGATATCGTGCTGGTGTTGAATTTACTTTGATGGAAAAAAGTGTAAAAGCTGAATTCAGTGCTTCAGGAAGAAGTTTTCCACCTTATGGAACAGGAAACAATCATAATACATGGTATGCAGCTACGATGGTGGATGCGCGTGGCGTAGAAATTCCATATGTCGATCGAGATGGAAATGAATTAAAGACGGTGTTGGATCGTTATATGCCTGCACCTGGACAAAAATTCTTTCTAAAAGGCGGTGTCATCGATGAAGCAAAATATGAATATCGAGGCCCTGAAACATTAGATTTTGAAGAATTGATGAAGCGAGGCTATAAGCTTCCATTCTATGCTGATCTTTCAAAAATGCCTGATTATGAAAGACGAGTAATCTGGGGTATGATGGTTGGCGAAGAAGGAAAGACAAAGATTCCTATTTTGAAATATTATACGGAAAAAGGTTTTGATCCAACAAAACATATCCTACAAAGTTATGGAACGGGTTGGCAATCAGCTAATTTCTTGGAACAAGAAAGACAATTGTTTGGAGCTCCTGGAGGAATCATTACAGATTGGGATTTAATGACCAATGTTGATGGTATCTATGCAGCCGGAGATCAATTATATGCATCTGATTGTTGCGGATATGCATGTGCAACAGGATATTATGCAGGAAGAAAAGCAGCTGATGCATGCGATACAAAAGAGTTAGTGGATTATGCATGTGAAGATGTGGAAGCGGAAAAGAAAAGATTATATGCGCCATTATATGTAGAAGAAGGTATGACTTGGAAAGAGTTAAATGCAGCGATTGCCAAGTGTATGCAAAATTATTGTGGCGGTGTGAAGTGTGAAGACTTACTACAAGAAGGACTTTCTTTATTGAATACATATGAAAAAGAGATGGTTCCACAATTATCTTGTACAAACCCACATGATTTAATGAGAACACATGAAGTATTGGATATTTTACAAGTGGCACAAATGATTATTCAAGCTTGTTTATTTAGAAAATCAAGTAGTGATGAGCTTCATTTTTATCGAAGTGATTATCCTGAAAAGGATCCAGAACAAGATCGCGTCTTTATTACGATTCGACAAGAAGAGGGTAAAGCAGTACGTGGAGAGATTCCACTTGATTATTATGGAGATATTCAAACGGAATATGAAAAGCGAAATCAAGAGTATATAAGGAGTGAGGCACATGGAGTTTAAATATCAAAAACAAACCTGTAGTGTAAAGCCCATTACTTTTGATGCCACAAAATGTATTGGGTGTAATCGTTGTGTAAATATTTGCCAATGTGACATTTTAATGCCAGGAAAACCACCAATTGTTGCGTATCCAGGTGAATGTTACTATTGTGGAAGTTGTGTTATGGTTTGTCCAAAGGATGCGATTCATTTAGAACATCCTTTGATGAATAGAGCAAAATTTGTACCAGTAAAAAAAGGAGAGTAAAGAGTATGAATGCAAAAAAGGTTGGGGCTTTGTCCTTAAGTTTACTATTAGGACTTAGTGGGTGTGCTACAAGCAGTAGTGCGGATTCAGATGAAAAAACATTAACAGTAGGAACAAGTCAAGAAATGAGTGGTGTATTTTCACCGTTATATTACATTTCTGGATTTGATGGAGATGTTATCAACTTAATTTATCAAGGTATGTTGAAATATGATGCGAATTCAGAATTGCAGCCAGAATTGGCAAAAGAAATGCCTACAGTCAGTGATGATGGTTTAACAGTTACTTTTAAATTGAAAAAAGGAATCAAATTTAGCGATGGAACTGACTTTACTTCAAGTGATGTTAAGTATACATTTACAGTATTGAGTGATCCAAGTTATACAGGATATTTATCAACAGTACCAAGTAACATTGAAGGATATGAAGACTATTATGAAGGAGATGCCAAAGAGTTGTCTGGTATTGAAACGCCAGATGATTATACAGTCGTTTTCCATCTAACAAGTCCTATGATTGATGCGGTAAGTACTTTGGGTACACAACCAATTTGTTCCGATGAACAATTCAATTATGAAAAGGGACATACAAAAAAGATTGAAAAGAAATCAAGTGAACCAATTGGTACAGGTGCTTATGTTTTAAAAGATTTCAACAAATCGACGGGAGCCACATTTGTAAAGAATGAGGAATATGATTTTGAAGATGGTGAATACGAAGTGGATCGTATCGTGATTAAAAAGGTTGATACTTCGACAGAACTTTCTGAATTAAAGAAGGGTGATTTAGATTTACTTCCTGCCAACATTGAACAGACAAAGATTGGTCAGGCAAGTTTAGACAAAAACCTAAAGGTATCAAGCTATAAAACAGCTGGTGAAGGATTTATTGGCTATAACTGTGCAAGTGGCACAACAAGTGATGTAGCGGTTCGTCAAGCATTATCGTATGCGATTGATCGTCAAAGCTTTGTGGATAACTTCTTTAAATACGATAAGGCAAGCGATGAAGTAAAAAATGATTTGATTGGATATGTTCCACAAGTCTATTGGAATCCAGTAAGTAATTTAGTAGGAAGCTATGTAACCGGTGAAGAAACGTTAGATGGACTTCGTATATATGATTATGATTTAGAAAAGGCAAACCAAATCTTAGATGATGCTGGCTGGGTTAAAGGTGATGATGGCATTCGTGTAAAGGATGGCCAACGTTTAGAGGTTAAATTCTTAGTCACTGTAGATGTACCAGCATTGGAAACTTTGATTCCTATGTTTAAGAGTTCATGGGCAGAAATTGGTGTTGAATTAAAACAGACAAGTGTCGATTATAACACAGTTATTTCAACAATTATTGATGATGAACAAGTAGATGATTGGAATATTTATTTTGTTTCTTCTTCTTATAGTGGTGTTATTGATACAGATTCAAATACAACTTTGGCTACAGGTAATCCTTATAACTTTACACGTATTCAAGATGAAGAATTAGATACAGATTTAAAGAATGGTTTAAATACTTCAAGTGAAGAAGAATCTAAAGAATGGTATTCTAAGGCTATGATTCGTGAAAATGAATTGGTACCTTACTTCCCATTATATGGTACAAAGGCTTTCAACCTTTACAATAAGAAAGTTAAAGGATTAACGACAGGTCCTGTTTGTATTTGGTCACAGGCTATGAAGGATGTAAAAATTAAAGATTAATAAATTGAGGAGGAGTTTTCTATGGAACTTTTTAAGGAGCTAACACAACTACATGGTGTGAGTGGATATGAGCGTGAGGTGCGCGCATTTATTAAAGAAAAAATAGTACCTTATGCGGATGAAATGATTGAAGATGCGATTGGTGATTTGATCGTATTTAAAAAGGGTACTGGAGCACACAAGAAAAAGGTGATGCTCTGTGCTCATATGGATGAGATTGGTTTGCAAGTCATTAAAATCGAGCAAGATGGTCGTATCATGGTTAAATCTATGGGATGTTCTTGGATGTATACAACATATCAATCTCGTGTTCGTTTTAGAAATGGCACAATTGGTATTGTCGCAAGTCGTGTTCGTCCAGAAGATATCAATGGTCAATTCACAAACTTATATGTAGATATTGGTGTTTCAAGTAAGGAAGAAGTCTTGAAATATGTTGATGTTGGTGATGTTGCAATTTATGAAGGTCCATATGAAGAATTGGCTGGTGATTATGTAAGTGCTAAGGCAATTGATGATCGTGTTGGATGTTATATGCAGATGAAGGCATTAATGGAAGGAAAAGAATTCTATAATGATGCGTATTTTGTGTTTACTGTCCAAGAAGAAGTGGGATGTCGTGGTTCAAAAGTAACCGCAAATCGTATTAAGCCAGATATTGGAGTTGCAGTGGATGTGACACCTGGAATGGATCATCCTGGTGATTTGGAAGGAAATAATACGCCAGGAAATGGTACAGCCATTAAGATTAGTGATACTTCTGTAATTTGTGATGAGTATCTTGTGGAAAAGATGATTGGTTGCGCCAAAAGAGATGGCATTAAATTTCAAAAGGATGTCATTTATGTTGGTGGAACGGATGCAAGTTCTATGAATTTATCCAATGATGGTGTTAAGGCTTGTGCAATTAGTGTAGTGACTCGTTACACGCATGGTCCGAATGCGATTGTTTGTAAAAGTGATATCCGAGCTTCAATTGATTTGATGAAAGCTTTCTTAAATGAGGAATTTGAATTCTAATGAAGTTGATAGCGTTTGGTGTTCGTGAAGATGAAGAAGATTATATGGAACCTATTGCGAAAAATTTTGGTTTCGAAATTAAAATTTGCCATGAACACTTAAATTTAAATACGGTTACTCTTGCTAAAGGCTTTGATGCCGTTTCGATTGTGGGTGTGGATAAGGCCAATCGTGATATTTTAGAGTGTTTATCTAAATATGGAGTGAAGGCTTTGTCTACGCGTACGATTGGATTTAATCATATTGATTTAGAGGCAGCCAAAGAGTTTGGAATTGATGTTAGTAATGTGGCATATTCTCCAAATTCAGTGGCAGATTTTACGGTCATGTTGATGTTGGTGCTGATTCGTCGTTTTGCGCATATGTTAGAACGAAGTCGATGCATGGATTATTCTTTGGAAGGAATTCAGGGAAAGGAAATGCATAACTTGACGATTGGTATCATTGGTATGGGGCGTATTGGAACTTGTGTAGCACAAAATCTACAAGGCTTTGGATGTAAAGTTTTGGCGTATGCCAGACATCCTAAAGAGGAACAAAAGAAGCTTGTTGAGTTTGTGAATTTGGATACGTTGGTTCAAACTTGTGATGTGATTTCATTGCATCTTCCTTTAACGGATCAGACAAGATATATGATTGATGAAGAAATGATTCGAAAGATGAAGCGGGGTGTTATTTTAATCAATACATCGCGTGGAGAATTGATTGATACGAATGCCTTAATTGATGGTATTGAAAGTGGTGTCGTTGGTGGTGCTGGTATTGATTCGATTGAGGGAGAAGAAAACATTATTCATATTGACCATAATTATCAGGTCATTAAGAATCGTGATTTATTAACGTTAAAGGCCTATCCAAACGTGGTTGTTACGCCACATGCAGCTTTCTTTACGGATCAAGTTTCCTATGATATGGTACATTGTTCTTTTGAGGGATTGTATGATTTCTTGATTGGAAAGCCTTGTCCTTGGAAATTAAATTAAAAAATAAAAAAACATCCATACAATTGTGTGGATGTTTTACTTTTCATTGATATGGTCTAAAGACATGCCTAATATGGTTTGTATATGTTCATCATCGAGTGAATAATAGACGGTTTTTCCTTCTTTTCTGGATTTGATAAGTTTAGAGAGTCTAAGTGCTTTGAGTTGATGGGAAACGGCTGATTTTGTCATGTCGAGTACATTGGCTAAATCGGATACGCACATTTCACTTTGTTGAAGGGACATTAATAGTTGTAGTCGTGTGCTATCTCCCATGACTTTAAAGAAGTCGGATAGATTCATAATTTCATCAAAGGCAGGAAGCTTTTCTTTTACTTCATTTACTAGTTTTGTATTTTTAGGTTTACAATCGCAATGTGTTCCAATCATAAAGTCTCCTTTTTTTACATATTATAGTGGAGTTCTTCTTTAGTTGTCAAAAGTTCCACTTTGATATGCCACATAGACAAGTCCTCCTAAAAGCATGTAGCCGATACAATGGTTAACCTTGATTAGATCAGGAATAAAGCGGGGTTGAATAACTTTTTCAATTTCTTCTTGAAGGCAAGTTGACTCAGGTATCATGTTGCAGTAATAGACGATGGCTTCAGGGGCTATATGGGCAATTGAACTAATGAAATATTGAGAAACGACTTGAATGGCTTCTTCTTGTTTAAATGGTGCTTTAGTGTTATTTTTTGACAAATATTGCATTTCTCCACTTAGACCATGATGTCCTAGATGAAGCTTTCCATCAAGAATGTAGCCCATACCTCCTGTTCTTGTAGGTGTATTTGTAGGGTGGAAGTAGAATGCAAGATTTTTATATTCTGGATGTTCTGTATAATAGCCTAAAGTCATTGCGTTGGCATCATTGATAAAGTAGATGTTTTTATGGTATTTGTTTTCAAATAGAGATTGTACGTTCACATCATTGAGTTTAGCTGTTTTAAAAGTTAATTTTCCACGATCAATTATGCCGGGTGTACATATGACTATGTTTTCAATTTGACTATGCTTTGAAAGGGAATAGTCAATGATGTCAAAGATGTCTTGTAGTTTATAATTGTCTTTAATGATTTTATCTTCACAGTCTGAGTTTTCTAAATGATAGAAAACAGGGTAAATATTTACTTTTCCGTTTTCTATACGTATGCATAAGGCTAAGGTGTTTTTTAGAGCGTTTAGTTTTTTTCTGGGGATGAATACTTCATCTTGAACGGGGTATTTTGCGTGTTTGATTTGTTTGAAAATAGAAGTAACATCTGTTGTCGCAAAGCTTTTTGAATCAATTGTGATTGTGGGTATGTCTGGAAAGTGGCTTTGAATCGTGACTTGTTCGTGTGAGATTTGAGGTGCAAGTAGAATTAGGTCGTATTTGCAGGCTTCTTGGTGAATGATTTTATAATAGGTAGCTTCAAAATGGTAGGGTAGATTGAGTAGTTTTGCGGCATCATTAAGTTTTTCTTTTAGATAGGATGTTGTGATTCCGCTTGTGCAACATAAAAGAATGTTGATGTCTTTGTTTGAAATTTCCTTTTTTAAGGCTTCCAACATTTCATCAAGAAGTTCCTTAGCTCTATCGAGTTCTTGAAGGTCAAAATGAAGGTAGAATATGACTTTTTGTTTGTTTAAGTTTTCTACTTTCATATCAATAATGTGATAGTTTTCATATTCATTTAGCGATAGAGTGCCTAGTACGTTTTCATTTTGGTAGAGAATGCTTGGATATTTATCGTTTGTGTTGTCGATAATGGTATAGCTTGAATCATATTGTGTGAGTGCATAATTAAAAAAATGTTGTATGATATTCATGGTTTCACCTCTATGAATATTATAGATTAGGATTGTATTATGAAAAAGAAATATTTTGATTTGTCTTGGAAATTTTTAAAAGAATATATAGGCCTTGATTATGAGATTGTGATTTCTCATTTGGATGAATTTATATTAGAAGAAATTGATGGATTTTATTATTTGGCTTTTTGGTATGAGTTGGTGCCAGGTTTAGAAAGAGTGATTGTGCTTGTGTATGATCAAGAAAATGTGATTGCGGACTTATCGTTTATGCATACTAGCATGGATTGTGTTATGAAGGATTGGTTGGTTTTTGATTTCATTACAAGTGAGTCGGATTGGTCGAATTTAGAACATTTTACGTTGTGTAATTATATGTTTGATGGGTATGAATATCCTTATTGTGGAAATGAATTTTTTGATGGGGAGGCTTTATTTTTTACGAATTGTTATGTGTCGAAAAGATATAGAAAAAAAGGTATATTTTTTAATATGCTCGATTTGTCTAGGGATGCTGGTTTAAGAGAGTGTGAGAAGGAGACGATTCTATATTCGATTGTTTCTTTGGATCCGGATATTCCTTGTTATGGTGAGGATACAACGAATGAGCCTTATTATTATTCGATGAAGGATGAGCCTGTTCGTTTAGTGAATAAAGAGATATTAGAGAAACGTGGATATGTTTGTGTTCGTTTAGAGGATGATGAAGAAAATGATGGTTCTAAGCTTTGGTACGGCCTTTTGAAGCAGAACGTCGAGATCGTTTATGTGCCGGATTGTGCTTAAGTACAAATGAATTTGAAGTTGTTAAGTGGTGTTCTTGAAATTGCTTCATGTCTTTAAAGGTATAGATTAGCTTTTTATCTTTTCCCTTTTCATCATAGTATTCAATCATCATATCTAAAATAAAGTGAATACCATCAAATTCTTGAATAGAGATTGCAGTTTTATAACATTTTAATATGTGTTTTTCAAACATATCGTCTTTATGTTGGATACGGCCACGAATGGCATATAAAAAGGGTTTATAAATAGAATTTGCATGGATATATTCATCGTTAAGTGCAGGGAGAGCTTTATCAAATTCTCCTTTTTTATAATATGAGAAAGGTATGAAATAACATAATCCATTAAAATTATCTCCATTATTACGTGCTGATTTTGTATATTTTATACAGTCATCATAATTTTCACTTAATAATGCATTCCAGGCCAAATGGCGATATATGTTTAGATAATTTCCACTTTTTAGATTGTTTTCAGAATGAAAAAGAATTTTGAGTAATTTTGTTTTAGATTGTTCGTACATGTGTAAACGAGTTAAAATATTACATTCTAATAGATTACATTCAAATAAGCGAGCGTAATTATCATTATTATCTAATGAAAATTTGGCTTCATAGAGATAATTATAAGCTTTTAAGGAATTGTTTGTGCTAGAGTACAAATCAATTAAATTAAAAATATCTATTGTATATGCTTCTGAAGATTTTGAACAATACTTCGTAGATTTATTAAAGTAGGAAATTGAAGTTGTTTTATCTCGTTGCATTTTGAAATATAGGCCTAAGAAACAGTAATAAATAGAAAGCTCATTTATGGATAAACATTTAATATTACTGTCTATGATTGTTCTAATTTTGGACGCATTTGTATTGTTTTTTTCTATGAAAAAATAATAGTAAAAATTGCAAATAAGTATAGGGAAAAAGCCTAAAGAATTGAGTAAGTTTTTTGTTATAAAGGAAAGGTTTGCTATGCTTGAATTTTCATATCTGATGTTGTAGTAGTAATCGTGAAAAACATCAAGTAAATAAGAGATAGATTGTGTGTAAGAAGAGCTATCTTCGTTAAAATTGATTTTCAAGTTGTCACAGAATTGTTGGACAACTCCTTCAGGAAAATGTCTTTTACCATTTTCCAAATCACTTAGGAATCCTTTATTAATATTCATAGATTTGGATAAAGAGACTAGGGATATATTTTGTTTCATTCTTTGATAGCGAAAATAGGCTCCAACGATTTTTTCATAAGATATTTGATTATCTTGTATTTCCATATAAAACTCCTTTTGGTGATTTAAATTATCTAACTAAATGAGAGATTTATCAAGCATAAAGTAGGGTTAGTAAACATTACGTGTTTAGTTATGAAAACCATTTATATAAATTAAAAATTGAATGATAAAATGTTATATAATCTCCGAAATAATGAAAAGGTTAGTAAACAGTGAAATATTTACTTTTGATAGTCTTTGGTAGATAATCCAATTGTGTTAACACCGATAAATATGAATTCATTTTGGAATGGAGCTAACTATACAAAAGTAAACAGAAATTGATGAAAAAGTTTGAAAATAAATAGCTGTTGAATTGTTAGTGAAAATGTATTCGATCTTTGAAAATGTGAATATAAAGGCATGACAAAAACAACTTCTTAAAAAGCCATAAATTTGGAGTATCCATTCTATGATTATTTATCTTAATGATGCCGGGTCAAACTTAGTGTTCGTTGACAAAAGATGATAGATAATCCTAAGTAATTTTCTAACACAATGTCCTTGTGCACAACGATGACCTTTGCCTTGAGATAGTTTTAAATTGTAGAAGTCTCTAAATACTTGATTGTATTGAATAACAGGTACGATGATTTGGTATAACGTCTTTCTCAGATATTTACAGCCTTTCTTAGTTATGGAGGTGTGCGGAGCATTGAATTGACTCGATTCATAGTGGCTAGGTGCTACACCTGCAAATTTAATAATCTGAGAAGGCTTTGAATAGTTGTGTATATCTCCTAATTCGGCTAAAATAGAAGTACCAGAGAAATGAGAAATCCCTGGGATGGTTAGGATAGGAGAGTTGTTTTGGATTGAGAACTCTTCTATTTTTTTATCTATTTCAGCAATTTGTTCTTTTATTAATTCGATTTGGCCAATCAAGTGTTTGATTTGAATTACTTCTGCAACGGAAGGAAATCCAATGGAGTTTTTAGCAGCTTTTTTAAGGTTTTCGGCTGTAAGAGTAATATGCTTACCTTTACCAATTTCAAAACAATTGCGTAATGTACGAATATCTGTATGTGCAATCGCATCGGCGCTACCAAAGCGTTTTAGTACATTCATATATACAAGGCCATACTTTGATTTGAATAAGCTATTGTATTCTGGGAATACAATATCAATACATTTCTGCAAACGGTTGGTATGTTGATTTAATTCTTCCTTTAAATTGTGATGTTCTCTCGTAAGCTGTTTCTGTTCATACATATCAAAACTACTAATTTTAGTGATACGATATAATTTCTTACGTTGAGAAGAAGCTAAAACATCGCAAATGGTCAAGGTATCAAGAATATCGTTTTTAGTGATACCACCCTGCATTTTACGAGTAAGATCAGTAGCTACAGGATTGATTAAAGCAACCTGATAATTCTTATCAAGAAGAAACTTCAGTAAAGCTAAGTTATAGTGACCTGTATCTTCCATACCAATAAGAACATCTTGTTTGGATAACTTTTTGATGGAAGATAGAAGGCTATTAAAACCATCTAAATTGTTATTGAAGAACATAGGTTCCACAAGAATTTCGCCTGTCTCCTTTTCAATGACACAAAAAGAGTGTTTGAGTTTACCAATATCAACACCGACTAAATACATAAAAATACATCCTTTCATTAATATATGCGATGTGTTTAACACCACAACACTTAAACCACAAAACCTGGTGCAAAATACGAATTCAAAGACTCATCTAACTAATCATTGTTTTGGAATAAGGCGTGGTAAGATCCTCCGTGAAGTAGTCAAAGCCACAAGGTGAAATACAAATCCACATTCACATATTTCAATAATACAGATACAACAAGCCGTTATCAATCACGGTTAAATAAGATTGATAGAAAGGACGAGTATATTGTGGATGACTTGTTTGATGAGTCTTCTACAATATACCAGGT
>CAVGPK010000057.1:0-12328 GCA_963631155.1 bacterium
TAAGAGAACATTTATTAAAAAATAAGGGTATTAATTATAAAAAAATAAAATGTACTTTGGAATTACTACATTATGTAAATCTTTATGGTAGTTATAAAAAATATATAAAAGATATTTATATAAGCATCTTTTGGAAATGGAAATAAGTATTTTCTGATTTTGTTAAGCTTATTTTAAGGTTAAGGTATATTCAATAAAGGATCATTGTGATATTATTAATATGTGTTATATTGTAACTTATTTTTTATTTATGATACTTTAGCTATTTAATAACTGGATTTCATTATTGGGTTAAAAATTTAGTGAAAGTTGAATCGTTTAAGAATTGGAGAGTAATATGAAAGTAGTTTTATTGGCTGGAGGGTTTGGTACAAGAATATCAGAAGAGTCGGCTTTCAAACCAAAACCGATGATTGAAATTGGCGAAAAACCTATCTTATGGCATATTATGAAAGAATATGCCTATTATGGGCATAATGAATTTATTATTTGTGCTGGTTATAGACAGGAATATATAAAAAAGTGGTTTGCGGATTATTTTTTATGTAGTTCTGATGTCACTTTTGATTATATGAATGGAAAAAATGAAATGACAGTGCATCAAAGTCATTGTGAAGATTGGAGAGTGACAGTTGTTGATACAGGTTTAAACACAATGACTGGAGGTCGAATCAAGCGCATTCAAAAATATATTGGAAACGAGCCTTTTTTTATGACGTATGGCGATGGCGTTTGTGATGTTGATATAAATGATTTATTTGTATTCCATAATAAGCATGGAAAAATCGCAACATTAACAGCTATACTTCAGGATCAATCTAAAGGTGTTCTTGATATTGGTGGAGATAATGCGGTGAGATCATTTAGAGAAAAGAGTTTAATGGATGGAGCACCTATTAATGCGGGATATATGGTTTTAGAACCACAAATCTTTGATTATTTAGAAGGAGATCATACGGTATTTGAAAAGGAACCCCTACAAAGACTTGCGGATGAAGGTCAATTGATGTCTTATATGCATAAGGGTTTCTGGCAATGTATGGATAATCTTAGAGAAAAGAGTGATCTTGAAAAATTAATTTCTGTGGGAAAGGCTCCATGGATAAAGTGGGAGAAATAGCATGATTGATTTGAATTTTTATAAAGGAAAGAAAGTGTTGGTTACTGGACATACAGGATTTAAGGGATCTTGGCTATGCAAGATTTTAGTAACTGCCGGTGCACAAGTAACAGGATATTCATTAACCCCTCCTACAAATCCTTCGTTATTTGAACTTTCTGGACTAGAAAAAGAGATGCATTCGATTATTGGAGATGTTCGCGATTTTAATACTTTAAAGAATGTATTTGATGAAGTACAGCCTGAAATCGTGTTCCATTTGGCTGCACAGCCTATTGTTCGTGATTCTTATAAAGATCCTGTTTATACATATGAAACGAACGTGATGGGTACAGTCAATTTATTAGAATGTGTTCGCTTAACAGATTCTGTAAGGAGTGTTTTAAATGTAACCACAGATAAAGTTTATGAAAATAAAGAATGGGAATGGGGTTATCGTGAAAATGAGCCTCTTGATGGATATGATCCTTATTCTAATAGTAAATCTTGTTCAGAATTAGTAACACATAGCTATAAAAATAGTTTCTTCAACGATAAAAATATTGCGGTATCTACAGCTCGTGCTGGTAATGTGATTGGCGGAGGAGATTTTGCGAATGATAGAATTATTCCTGATTGTGTAAGATCTATGGAAAAGAAACAGGTTATTGGTGTTCGAAATCCATATTCGACTCGTCCGTATCAACATGTATTAGAACCGTTAGCTGTATATTTAATGATTGTACAGAAACAGTATGAAGATTTAAAATATCAAGGATATTACAATGTGGGCCCAGATGATTGTGATTGTGTTACCACAGGAGATTTAGTTAATCTCTTTTGTAAGTGTTGGGGGGAAGATGCTAAATGGGAGAATCAAGCGGAAGCTAATGCTCCTCATGAAGCAAACTTTTTAAAGCTTGATTGTAGTAAAGTTAAATCGGTATTTGGTTGGAAGCCAAGATGGCATATCGATGAGTGTATGGATATGACATGTCGTTTTGGTAAATTATATCTTTCTTGTGGAAACATTTCAGAAGAAATGGATAAAGAGATAATAGAATTTTTTGGAGGTAAAGAATAATGGCAAATTGGAAAAGTGAAACAGAGGCAAGAGAACAGATTAAAGCTCTTGTGGCAGATTATTATCATGATTTTAAAGAACCTGCAGAAAGCAAAGAGAACTTTAAACCTGGAGATCGTGTAAGTTATGCTTCTCGTGTGTATGATGAAAAGGAAATGCAATCTTTAACAGATGCAATGTTGGATTTCTGGTTAACAACTGGAAGATTTTCTAAAGAATTTGAAAAGAACTTTGCAGAATGGATTGGTGTGAAATGGGCTCATTTAGTCAATTCAGGATCAAGTGCAAATCTTATCGCATTCTCTGTTCTTACAGCTCCAGAATTAGGTGATAGACAAATTAAACGTGGGGATGAAGTTATCACGGTAGCTTGTGGATTCCCTACTACGATTAATCCTATTATTCAATATGGGGCAGTTCCTGTATTCGTGGATGTAACGATTCCTCAATACAATATTGATGTAAATCAATTAGAAGAGGCTTTATCTGATAAAACAAAGGCAGTCATGATTGCGCATACTTTGGGAAATCCTTTTGATTTAAAGAATGTGAAGGCTTTCTGTGACAAACATAATTTATGGTTGATTGAAGACAACTGTGATGCGCTTGGTACAAAATATACAATTGATGGAGAGACTCGTTATACAGGTGCTTGGGGAGATATTGGTACATCTTCTTTCTATCCACCACACCATATGACTATGGGTGAAGGTGGAGCTGTATATACGAATAATCCTCTATTAAACAAATTAATTCTTTCTTATAGGGATTGGGGTAGAGATTGTATTTGTGTTTCTGGACAAGATAATCTTTGTGGTCATCGTTGGGATGGTCAATTCGGACTTCTTCCTAAGGGATATGATCATAAATATACATATTCTCATTTTGGATATAACTTGAAAGTAACAGATTTACAAGCGGCTGTTGGTGTAGAGCAATTAAAGAAATTTCCTACATTTATTGAAAAAAGAAAACATAATTGGGAAAGATTGCATGCAGCTTTAGAGTGTGTTCAAGATAAGTTGCTTCTTCCTGAACCTGCGGAAAATTCAGATCCTTCTTGGTTTGGATTTATGATTTCAGTACGTTCTGAAAGTGGTTTAGATCGTAATGAAGTTACTCGATATGTTGAAGGTAAAAATGTTCAGACTCGTTTGTTATTCTCTGGAAATGTTATTAAACAACCTTGCTTTGATGAGATGAGAGATACAGATTTATATCGTGTCATCGGTAATTTAGAAAACACGGATTTTATCGTTAGCAACACATTCTGGGTTGGTGTATATCCAGGAATGACAGATGCGATGATTGATTATATGGCTGAAGTGATTAAAGAAGCTGTAAATAGATAAGAAGTATACATATGAAGAATATAAGCTTATTAGATTGCACCCTTCGTGACGGAGGATATGTTAATGACTGGCGTTTTGGAAGAATGAATATTGAAAGTATTTTTGAACGCTTAGTTGATGCGAATGTAGATATTATTGAAGTTGGCTTTTTAGATGATAGAAGACCTTTTGACAAAGATCGTTCTATTTTTCCAGATACGAATTCTGCTGACAAAATATATGGACATCTTGATAAAAAACACGCTTTAGTGGTTGGAATGATTGATTATGGTACTTGTGCTATTGAAAATTTAGCACCATGTTCTAAATCTTATTTAGATGGAATACGAGTAATCTTTAAAAAGGGTAAAATGCATCAGGCAATGGAATATTGTCGACAAGTGAAAGCTCTAGGTTATAAGGTGTTTTCGCAATTAGTATCTGTAACAAGTTATACGGATGAAGAATTACTTGAATTAATTCAACTTGTGAACGATGTTAAACCTTATGGTGTATCTATGGTAGATACATATGGTTTATTAGATAGTGAATGGTTATTGCATTTATATAAAATACTTGACGATAATGTACTACCAGAAATTAAAATTGGCTTTCATGCCCATAACAATTTCCAGTTAGGTTATTCAAATGCATTGGCATTTATAAAATATGATGGCAACCACGATGTCGTAGTAGATGGAACACTATTTGGTATGGGTAAAAGTGCTGGTAATGATCCAATTGAATTGGTTGCGATGACATTAAACAATCAATATCATGGAAACTATGATATTGATTCTATGCTTGAATCGATTAATGAATCTGTTATGGATTTTTATAATGTTTCTCCTTGGGGATATAACACATTTTTCTATTTATGTGCAAAAAACAAATGTCACCCCAATTATTTGACAGACTTCAATAAAGAAGAAAATTTATCTGTTAGCATGATTGACCAATTATTGGCTACTATTGAGCCTGAAGATAAAAAGCTTCTTTATGATAAAGATGTTGGAAAGAAATATTATAATGAATTCTTGAGTAAATATTGCGATGATGGAAAAGCAACTAATGATTTTCTAGATTTTGTTGGTAATAGAAAACTATTGCTTGTTGGTCCTGGAAAGAATATTAAGCTTCAGAGTTCTAAAGTAGAAAAGTTTATCGAGGAACAAAATCCTGTGGTTATTTCTATTAATTACATTCCGGATACGGTTTTACCGGATTGTGTATTTATCACAAATCCAAAAAGATATCATGATATGACTCTTTCTTTAAAGGGAGATCGAGTAAAAGATATTAAAACTTTGGCTACAACGAATGTTACTTGTCGAAATGGTTCATTTGATTTTATAATCAACAGAGCACCACTTTTAGAAAGTGATGAAAAAATTATTGATAATTCATTTTTGATGCTTATTAAATACTTGAATTCAATTGGTATCAAAGAAGTATATTGTGCTGGTTTTGATGGATATTCTGATAAAGAAAGTAACTATAGTAATCCAGAGATGGAATATGAATTTGTTAGACAGGAAGCAAAAAATCTAAATTCACATATGAAAGCATCTATTTCAGAATATAGAACGAAGATGTCAATCGATTTTATCACGTATTCTGCATATGATGTAGAAGAGGATATAAATGGAGCAGCAATTTAAATGTGTTGTGTTTGATGTGGATGGTACTCTTCTAGATACGTCAGAGGGCATACTATCAGCGGTTAGATACACAATTAACAAGTATGGTTTAAAACCTTTAGATGAAGAAACTATTAAAAGTTTTATTGGACCTCCAATACAAAATTCTTTTAAGAGAATATATGGCTTTGAAGACATTGTTATTAATGATATGGCATCTACTTTTCGAGATAGATATAAAGAGGAAGATCTTCTATTTGCAAAACCATATGATGGCATTTATGAAGTTTTTGAGTATTTGCATTCTGTTGGAATTAAAACAGCTATAGCAACTTATAAAAGAGAAGATTATGCTTTGAAGCTTTTAAAGCATTTTCATTTTGATCAATATACTGATTCAATGTATGGTTCTGATTTTGAAGGAAAGTTGAAGAAGAAAGATATTATTGATTTGGCACTTAAGAAAGCAGGGATTACAGATTATTCACAAGCTCTAATGGTCGGTGATAGTGATAATGATGCAATTGGAGCAGTTGGAATTGGAAGTAGATTTCTAGGTGTTACCTATGGATTTGGATTTAAAAAAGAAGAAGATGTTTATCAGTATGATTCGATTGGGGTAGCTTCCAAAGCGGAAGAAATAATAGATATTATTTCAGGAGGAAACGTATGAAGATTAAAGTAGCAAAATACATATCTGAATTTTTGGTTAACAATGGAATTACAGATTGTTTTATGGTAACTGGTGGAGGAGCCATGCATCTTGATGATGCACTTGGACACCAGGAAGGATTACATTGTGTGTTTAATCACCATGAACAAGCTTGTTCTATTGCGGCTGAAGGATATACAAGAATGACCGGAAAGCTTGCGGTGGTATGTGTAACAAGTGGTCCAGGCGGCACAAATGCAATTACCGGTGTCATGGGTGGGTGGCTCGATTCAATTCCGATGTTCGTGATTTCTGGCCAGGTAAAAAGAGAGACCACAATTTGGTCTTGCCCTGAATTAGGATTAAGACAACTTGGAGATCAAGAATTTAACATTGTTGATTCGGTTTCTAATATGACTAAATATGCAGCAATGGTCACCAATCCAGAAGAAATAGCATATCATTTAGAAAAAGCAATATATATTTCACAGAATGGACGTGGTGGTCCTGTATGGCTTGATATACCATTGGATGTACAAGGAGCCATGATTGAAACAGATGATTTGATTCATTTTAATTCTGAAATGGAAAAACCATGGAAAGTGCAAGGAGTAAAAGACGAAGTGGTTGATGAAATTTTGGGGAAAATCAAGAATGCCAAGGCACCTTTGATTTTGGTAGGTACAGGTATTCGTCTTGGTAGAGCAGAAGAGAAATTACTTAAGCTATTAGAAAAACTTCAAATTCCTGTTGTTACGGCGTGGAATGCGAATGATGTAGTTGCTTATGATAATCCGTATTTTGCTGGAATGCCTGGTACTGTTGGTACACGTCCAGGAAATTTTGCTGTTCAAAATTGTGATCTGCTATTAAGCCTAGGATGCCGTCTTAACATTCGTATGATTGGGTATAACCATTTTGACTTTGCAAAAAATGCTTATAAGATTATTGTTGATATTGACCCTAGAGAGTTAATTAAACCAACGATCCGTGCAGATATGCCTGTTAATGCAGATGTGAATGATTTAATTGCTAAATTACTTGAATCAGATTATAAACCACAAGAGAAGCATAAGAATTGGGTTTCTTGGTGTCGTAATCTAGTAGGATTGTATCCTGCGGCAATGGATTCTTATAAAAATGGTGGTGTTGGATTAATCAATCCTTATATTTTTACAGATAAATTATTTTCTCACTTAGATAAATCTGATCGTATAATATGTGGAAATGGAAGTGCTTGCGTTATTACTTTCCAAGCCTGCAAAATTAAACAGGGACAGAGAATGTTTACTAACTCAGGTTGCGCAGCTATGGGATATGGATTTCCAGCAGCTGTAGGTGTAGCTGTTTCGGATAATAGTAAAAGGACAATTTGCATCGATGGAGATGGAAGTATAATGATGAATATTCAGGAACTTGCAACTGTCGCACAAAACAAACTTAATATTAAGATTATTATTTTGAATAACAACGGATATCACTCAATTAGACAAACACAAACAAATTTGTTTAAGCCACCATTCATAGGAATAGATGAAGCTAGTGGTTTATCTTTTCCTGATTTTAGAAAACTAGCTGATGCGTTTGGCATTAAGTATTTTTTGTTGGATAGTGAAATGAACTGCGATGATGTTCTTGAACAGGCATTGAATTGTGATGGGCCATGCATTTGTGAGGCTGTGGTTGATCCAAAGCAGAACTTTGCACCAAAGTCTTCATCAAAAGTCTTACCAGATGGAAGAATTGTTTCTCCTTCGCTTGATGATATGTTTCCGTTTCTTGATAGGGAAGAATTTGAAAAAATAAAGTATTAAGGAATTGAGGGATAGTTATGAGAAGTGCAGTTATTTTCGGTGCGACGGGTGCTATAGGCACAGCACTAACAAAAAAATTACTAGATGAGAAAATCAAAGTATTAATTTTGTGTAGAAAGGATTCGAAGCGAATTCAAAATCTTATAGAGAGTCCACTAGTTAATGTGAAATATTGTGCTCTCAATGAATTATCTGATTTTACTAATGATACTGGTTGTGAATATGATGTATTTTATCATTTTGCCTGGGCTGGTACGTCTGGTCCGGGTAGAAATGATATGTATATGCAAAATGATAACATTAAGTATTCATTAGATGCTGTTCGTGTCGCAAAAAAACTAGGTTGTAAAGTATTTGTTGGAGCAGGATCTCAAGCTGAATATGGAAGAGTTGAAGGATTATTAAGAGAAGATACTCCGACATTTCCAGAAATGGGGTATGGATACGCAAAATTGTGTGCTGGACAGATGACCAGAGATTATGCGCATCAATTAGGGTTGAAGCATATATGGACACGTATATTGAGTGTATATGGCCCAAATGATGGCGCTCAGAGTATGGTTATGTCTACAATCTATAAGCTTCTAAATGGAGAAACTCCTCAATTTACTAGGGGGGAGCAGTTGTGGGATTACTTATATAGTGGTGATGCTGCCAATGCATTTTATCTTTTAGGAGATAAAGGTGTAGATGGAAAGCTATATGTTTTAGGAAGTGGACAAGCTATGCCTTTAGCAGAGTATATAAAAATCATAAAGGATGAAATTAATCCACAGGCTAAGTTAGAATTAGGAGCTATTCCTTATGCATTGAAGCAGGTTATGCATCTACAAGCTGATATAAGTGAACTAAAAAAAGATACGGGATTTCAGCCGATGATAGGCTTTAGAGAAGGAATTCAAGAAATAGTAAAAGTATTAAATAACCAAATATAAAGATGAGAGGTTGTCCATTATTTGATTTAATGTTTCATCCCGATATTGCTCATAGAAAGATAGGATTATAAAATGAAAAAAATAAGCATAATGATTCCGTGTTGGAATGAGAAAGAAAATATTAGACAAATTACGGATGCTGTAAGAAAAGAAATAAAAAATTCTCTTCCAGAATATGATTATGAAATTGTTATTATCGATAATAAGTCAAATGATGGTACAAGGGATATCATACGTAGTTTATGTATTGAGGATTCTAAAGTAAAAGCAATTTTTAATATGAAAAATTTTGGACAGTTTAATAGTCCTTATTACGGTTTAACTCAGTGTACTGGAGATTGTGTAATTCCGGTATGTGCTGATTTTCAAGATCCGGTTGAATTAATTCCAGTAATGGTACATAAGTGGGAAGAGGGTAATAAAGTTATTACCATGATAAAAACGCAAAGTAAAGAAAATAAATTAATGTATTTTTTTAGAGGTGTATATTATAGCTTAATTAAAAAAATGAGTTCTGTTAATCAAATTAAACAGTTTACAGGATTTGGTTTGTATGATCAAAGCTTTATTGAGGTTATGCGTGAACTTAAAGATCCAACTCCTTTTTTAAGAGGAATTATTGCAGAATATGCACCTGAACATTTGGAAATTGAATATACACAGCCTCAACGTAGAGCGGGAAAAACACACAATAATTTTTTCTCATTGTACGATGCAGCTATGTTGAGCTTTACAAGTTATACGAATAGCTTAAGAATTGCTACTTTTGCAGGGTTTATTATTTCTTTTATTAGTTTTTTGATTGGTATTGGATATATAATCGCAAAATTTATGTACTGGAACACATTTTCGGCTGGGATGGCCCCAATAATCATTTCAATATTTTTCTTTGGTGGAATTCAACTTGCTGTTCTTGGCTTCTTAGGTGAATATGTTATTAGTATGAATCGTAGAATTATTAATAGGCCGTTAGTTATAGTTGAAGAAAAAATTAATTTTTAACTTACTTCTAGCATAAATGATTTTTTAATTGAAAAGAGGAAGGCTTATAAAATGAATTTACTCAAATTATCATTTCATAATTTATTCAAAGATAAAAATATCAAAAAATTCTTATTTATTACATGTATGTGGATAGGAATTATTTTTTTCTTCTACTGTGGTGTGGTTAGTCATGGAGAACTTCTTTTTAGATCTTTTCATAATGATTCAAACGACACTTTTATGGATTTTTTTAATTCTTTACAGTACGAACGTCACCCCTATGAGGCCAAGGTAATATATCCTCCATTAGCCAATTTGTTTTATTATATAATTCATGCCTTTATTCCTGAAGACATTTTTTCTCAGGGAAGGGTTGCTATACGTGATTCTCAAATTGGAAGGATACTAATTGTTCTTTACATGTTGATTACGATATTTTTATTATTCTTAGCGATAGTCAAGGTGGACAGAAAAAGCAGTAATAATATGCAGATGTTGATTTTTTTTACGTTGATGTTTTCTGCGCCAATACTTTATACAATTGAACGCGCCAACTTGATTATAGTATCCCTCATATTCATGATGTTTTTTTGCGCGTATTATGAGTCGGATAATAAAGTTTTGAAACATTTTGCATTCTTGTCTCTTGCTATTGCTGCGTCAATTAAGATTTATCCGACTATTTTCGGATTGCTTTTAATTAGAGATAAACGTTGGAAAGATACTTTTATATGTATTATATATGGTGTTCTTGTATTTTTCTTACCTTTTATCTTTTTTGGGGGGCTAAAAAGCTTTGGCTTAATGATTGATAATATTGCCAACTGTGGAAGTGAAATGCTTACTAATGGTGAAGGATGGAAACTTAGCATCTTATCTATATGTAATTATTTTTCAGTTTGGTTTACAGGAGCCATTGGTTCTTATAATTTAGTAGCAACTATTCTGAAGGTTATTTGTTTTATTGGTGGTTGTCTTATCTTACTTTTTGTTAAGTATAACGAGAAATGGAAATTGTACATGATCCCGACATTAATGATGGTTATGCTTCCTGATTTTTCATATGTTTATAGTGCAATTTTTCTTATCATTCCTTTGTTATATTTTCTAAATACAGATACAATATTTAAAAAGTTTGATATTGTTTATATTGTATTATTTTTATTTGTGTTATTGCCATTCGTTGAAAAGAATCTAGATATTTTTACTCCTTTTCAACAGGATATTTATCCGCTTAATTTATCTACTTTAGTTGAATCATTGGCGTGTCTTTTATTTATGATATTGATTTGGACAGAAGGATTTATTCAATTGTTGAATGAGAGAGTTATAAAAAAATCAAAAGTAAAGAAAATTAAATCATAAGTTTTATTTGAAATATGGCTTATTCCGATTTTTTTATCGCATTATTAAAAGAATGAGAAAAAATCTATCTCTATGAGTTAGTGAAAACATCTAAGAAAGGAAATTGAAGATAAATGAAAAAAGATATGGCAATATTGAAATCTTAAGATTTATATTTTCTATTTGTATTGTGTTGCATCATGCTATGATACCACAAATTAGCATGTGGGGGGGGTATCTTAGCGTAGAACTTTTTTATATTTTAAGTGGCTTTTTTTGGAGAAATATGTAAACTCTCATAAAACACAAGATTCAATATTAGTATATAAAGGTGATGTACAATATTGTATAAAACGTTATAAAAGTATAATACCTTATTTTATTATTTCAGCAATTATAGGCTGCTTTATTTTAGGATGTACATATGAGTGGAAATTTGATTTTGAAAAAAATAATGTATATTTTTTCGGATTTTCTATTTGTCCAAAGTTTAAGGTTCTCAGTAGCAAATATTATAGGAATAGTGTGGTATTTGTCATCTATGTTTATCGCTATTTTAATTGTTTATCCATTAGCAATGAAGAAGGGAGAAGTGTATTCTAAATATATAGCTCCCTTTATTGCAGCATTTGGATGTGGAATAATTATTTATAATTATGGTAGTCTAAATGCACCTGCAAATTATTTATTTGGTGTAATATGCACTGGAAATATAAGATCGATTTGCATGATTTCTTTGGGGTTGTTTGTAAATTCCTTGTCTGAAAAAATGGAAAAAATATTAGATTGTAATAAAAAGATAGTTATTGCATCTATCTTGGAACTTTTGCTATATACGTATATAATTTTTTATATGTACATATGGACAGAAGAAATAGGAAAGCTTGATTATATTGCCGTTTTGGCTATGGTTATTTCTACTAGCATATTTTTGAGTGGTAAAAGTGTGTGGATGAAGGTATTTAATAATGATTTTTGTCGATTCTTAGGCCGATATAGCAAGGTACTTTTTTAACTCATTTTTATTGGGTGCAAAATATAAATCAAATCATCAATAAATATGTGAAATTTTATTTTTTTCAACAGAAATTAGGATTCAAATTGTAGGTGTGATTTTATCTTTTATAACTGCAATTATAGTTTTAATTATAGGCAATTGTATTAAGAAAATTGTTAATTTCAAAAATAAAGAGAAATTAAAGAAAGTGTAGTAGCAAATATTATTAAAATATTAAAATACACACTTAATTTCGGCATTTTTAATTTCTATTTACAAATCTATATAATTGTTTAATGTTAATTTATACAGGAGATATTCCTTGTGTATAACTAAAACAAAATGAATATATGGTAATATTTAAGTTGAAACACGAAAGGATCTTATTGGTTTATGAAGATTTCAAAGAATTTTATATCACAATTAGGAATATTATATATTGTTCTTC
>CAVGPK010000058.1:0-12122 GCA_963631155.1 bacterium
TAGTATCTCCTTTCAGTGTTGTCTTTGCAAACACCATTGTACTGGATTTTATGAGCCACTTTCTTTTTTTTGAACTCTGTTGCATTTAGATTGTAAATTCGGGATAAAAAAAGGCTGATACTCATAACGGTCACAGCCCTATTTTACGTTTCATTTTATTTTGATACATATTTTCATCAGCTTGTTTAATCACATCATCAATATGAGTATGCCCAACTTCATAATAAGCATAGCCAAGTGAAACTTCAATATCTTCTTTTCTTAAACACTCCAAAAATTGTTGATTCAACACTTCAATATCCTCTAAATGACGATCTAGCACAACACAAAACTCATCTCCACCATAACGAAAGCATTTTCCATATTTAGCGTAAACTTGTTTTAATTGTCGCCCTATTTTTACAATCACCGCATCCCCAAACGAATGCCCCTGCTGATCATTAATCTTTTTAAAATTATCCACATCAAAAAAAACAAGAATACTCGAACTTTCCAACCGATTTACACAATTTTCAAATCCTCTACGATTTAACAACCCACTCAACTCATCCGTTTGACTGATCATTTCCAGTGTAAACACATAAAGCATGATAGATCCAATACACAAAGTAAAGTAAATCACTTTAAGTTGACCACCAAAAAGTTGGATTCCAATTCCCGTAAGCAAGAACAAGGATAAAAGAAGAAAATATCCAGAACCATTGTATTGATATTTTTTTGTGTTCTTAAAAATAATGAAATTACAATAACATAAAGACAAAAGATACATCACGACATAAATCCAATAAAAATCAGCATGATAATACACTCCGTTTACATCGACGTAGAAGATAAATCCAAAGAAGGCAGAGGCTACTTCAACTATACAATTTATAATCAAAACGCCAAAAACAAGTTTCTCATCCCTTTTTTCAACAATCCATGCAACTAGACATCCAATCCCTGGAGCTAAACTAAGCTCAATTGTTTTAACCAATATATGAAACAATCTTGCCTTTGAATCCACACCTTGAAGATACCAGCCACACCACTCACAAATACCACATACAATAATGACGTTAAATAATGATTTAAATAAACGTTTTCGTTTATTTGTTAAAATATTGCTTTTATCTACACAAACTTGAATAATCAACATCGCAAATGTACTCAAAAACAAAGTAACTGTATAATAGCTCATATTTTACCCTCTTTTATAACCAAACAAAATATCTATACCTAACTTTTAAGTATAGTTATCATATCACATTTCAGGCAGAATATAACTATTATTTTATATATTTAGCTAATCCCTTTTTTATTGATTCAATGAGACGATTCTTATCAATTGGTTTGGTCACATAATAATCAATTCCAGCAATACGGCTATTCATAATATCTTCCAAAAAAGCATTCGCACTCATCGCAATGATTGGAACATTACGTGCATCTTTTCTAGAAAGTGTACGGATTTTCCTTGTCGCATCTAATCCATTTAATTTTGGCATCATAATATCCATTAAGATCACATCATAATACCCTATAGAAGATTGTTCAAACATAGAAATAGCTTCTAACCCATCTTTTGCACATTCTATTTTAATATTGCATTCTTCTAAGATAAATTTAATGATTTCCATATTTAAATCATTATCTTCCACAACCAATGCGCGCAATCCTTCAACAGAAATATTTTCATAGCTCTTTAAATTTAAATCCACTCTTTCATGACCAATTTTAAAAGGAATTCTAAAAATAGCTGTTGTTCCCTCACCTTTTTTACTATTCAATTCAATCTTGGCCGACATCAAACTCGCCATTTTCTTCGCAATAGCAAGCCCTAGCCCCATTCCTTCATAATTTGTTCGTGCAATTTGATTTTCTTGACTAAAAGCATCAAATGCTTTCTTCTTAAAGTCTTCGCTCATTCCAACGCCATGATCTTGGCAACCAAATTCAAATACGGAATGTTCATCATCCACTTTTTCTTCTTTACACCAAACTGTAATCGAACTTTTAGGATAAGAAAATTTAATCGCATTATCCGCTAAAATATCCAAAATCCTTGCACAATATAAAGGGTTTCCCACTAGATATTGATGTTCATAATTCGACTTATTCCAATCAACAATATACTCAATTCCCTTTTTACAAGCTTGTTGTTGCGCCTTTTCATTTGAAGTTCTTAACACTTGGGCTAAATCAAAAGTTTCTTTAATTATATTTCGACTCTCCGTTTCTAACTTATTTATTTCCAAAATATCATTTATCATGGAAACCAATTGTCTTGTGATATTTTCAATTTTTTCTCTACAATCTCGCTGATATTTCAAATCAGATGGATTCCGATTGGCCATTTCCAAAATGCCTAAAATTCCATTTAATGGCGTACGCATATCATGAGACATATCCGATAAAAACTTTGTCTTTAATCTCGACTCTTCTCGTGCTTCATCTGCCAAAATCAATAATTTTTGCTCTTTTCTCTTTTCCGCACTAAGGCTACGAATGGCACATAGAACATGGCTCGCACGATGATTTTCGTCTCGCTTTTTGACAATGAACCACATGATTCGCCAATTCCCATCGTTGACACGATATTCAAAGTCAACCATCTCTCTATTTTCAAGACGATTTGGCAAAGTAGACAAATCTGTAAAAGCCATAAACCCTTTTTGAAATTCTTTTGAAACCCGTTTTTCGCACATAACTTTGGAATTCACTGATGATTTCCCTGCCCGATTATCGTTAGATGTATGAAATTCATCATTTCCCATAATTTCTTCATAATAATCATTTTCAATATCTACTCTTGAAATATATTGGAACGTTTTACCAATGGCAGAAATGATTTCATTTTTTAATTCTGCCTCATCTAGACTCTTTTGAAGCTTACTTTGATTTTCACGCTCAACCTCTAAAATATCATCAATATATCTAAATCCAAAGAGGACACGAAATTCATTTTCATCACTCTTAACTCGCACAACTTGTACTTCAAAAAAACGTTTCTTTTCTAAATTCAGAACGCTTTGATAATGAAACGCAATACGATCTATTTGGGTTAATTGTTCTTTTAATTTTTCAAAATCAAACCATTTCAAAAAAGCTTCTTGATCTTCTTTCACCACAAAAGCATCACAATAATCTTTTATGCATACGCCAAAATCTTTGTAGCAATCCAAATTTGTATCAAATAATTGTTTTACATTTGTCCGTTCGGATAATTTCAATGTTTTAAATTTTCCTGAATTCAAATCTACATCATATACTCCAGAAAAATCTTTACATAATTGATCTAAAATATTCTTTTCTCGCTCTATCTCAATAAGAGCTTTTTCTAATTTTCGATTGGTAGCGCTCAATTCTTCAAGAGTATGGGACAAACGTTTTTGTCGAATCAATTCGACATTTTCATCATTCACATCAACATTCGAATAGGTCCAAATCGATAAATCTTTTTCGTCTTCTAAATTTGAATAGGGTTCTACCACTAATTTAATTAATTGACCATCCGTTTTAAAATAAGTAACAACAACCTTTTCACGCTTTGCCAAAGTAGAATAAAGAAGATTATAATCCAACACATAATCAATCGTTGACCAACAATCTTCTTGAACAAAACGTTTCTTATATATTTGCATAGTCTTTGAATAACAATCTGTTTGCACTTTTAAAATATTATGAAAATAGTCAAGACCAACAATATTCCGAAAAGAATCCGATTTACGATCTAAAACATAAACACCCAAATATTGAGGAGCAATCATTTTCAAAAAACGCTCAGTATCTCTTTTTTCATTGACTGGATTTTTTACATTCATACACGCTCCTCCTTTTCCATTATTTAAATAAATTTTACCATAAAATCTTTTTAATTAAGCTTAAATTAATACTACACATATTTTACTATTCAAATTGACATTATCGATGTCTATTTTATTAAAAAATAAAGTGCTATAATAGACTTCATGAATACAAATGAACAATATATAAAAATGACACAAACCCCCATATACAAATTAATTCTGACCCTAGGATTACCTACTGTTATATCCATGTTAGTAACAAATATATACAATATGGCTGATACATACTTTGTAGGAAGTCTAGGAACAAGTGCATCTGGAGCAACAGGAATTGTTTTTGGTCTCATGGCCATTTTACAAGCTTTTGGATTTATGTTTGGACATGGGGCTGGAAGTAATATCGCAAGAAAGCTTGGTGCACACGATATTCAATCTGCCAAAGTATACGCATCCACATCTTTTTGGAGTTCTATTTTTGTAGGACTCTTTATTATGGCTTTAGGAATTATATGTATGGATCCCTTTATGCGATTACTAGGAAGCACAAATACCATTCTTCCCTACGCAAGAACCTACGCTTTTTATATCTTATTGGCAGGATGTGCCATGACTTCAAGTTGTGTCATGAATAACATTTTGCGTTATGAAGGAAAAGCCTTCTATGCGATGATAGGCTTAACTTCTGGTGGCATTTTAAATATTTTTGGCGACTATCTATTCGTAACCATATTCCATATGGGCATTGCAGGAGCAGGACTATCTACTGCCATTTCCCAATATATTTCTATGTTCCTTTTGATTCTTCCTTATCTTCAAGGAAAAACACAATCCTCTTTTCATATTAAGGATTTTTCAAAAAATCCTATTGTATATCAAGACATCATTTCAACAGGTGTTCCTTCCCTATTTCGTCAAGGTTTAAATTCAGTTTCAACCATGGTCTTAAACAGTACAGCTGCCCTTTATGGAGATGCCGCCATTGCCGCTATATCCATTAACACACGAATCGTCAATTTCTTATTCTGTGTAGCCGTAGGTATTGGTCAAGGCTTTCAGCCTGTATCTGCCTTTAATTATGGAGCTAAAAAATATAGTCGTGTAAAAGATGGTTTCTTATTTGCGCTTAAATTTGGAACAGTCTTAATGATTGGATTATCCGTCATTTCCTTTATAAATGCAGCAAGCTTTGTTTCTATATTCAGAGATGATCCAAAAGTTATTTTAATTGGTACAAAGGCATTAAGATGGAGTTCGATTTCATTGATTTTGATGCCAATCACCATGTATGGAAACATGTTATTTCAATCGATTGGAAAAGGAAAGGTGGCAAGCTTTTTAGCTGCTTTACGATCTGGTCTAGCCCTCATTCCATGTATCCTTATTATGAATTATATATTTGGATTAACAGGTTTAGAAAAAGCACAATCCATCTCTGAAATACTATCCGCCATCATTTCCATCCCATTCATTGTTTCCTTATTAAAAAATCTTCCACAAGACGAAAACTAATGAATTTCTGGCCAAGCCTTTTTGACTTGGCCTATTTTTTTCTTTCTCAATAAAAACAAAATCACAATGATTTCAGGTATGGCTAAAAATAATCCCGAAAAATCAGAACTTTGTGTTGCTGTTGAAGAAAAAGAATCAACAATATTTCCATATTGGAAAAGTCCAAACATTGCACTGGTTCCAAAATCATTTAGGGCATGCACAAAAACTAAAATCCAATAATTACCACCACGAAAATAAATAGCCGCATACGTAATACCACCAATACCAGCAACCACACATTGTACAAATACATCAATAGGTTCTTTGACTTCTAAATTCACAAGATGTAAACATCCAAATAAAAGTCCTGAAAAAATAGCGGCCTTCCATACACCTTTCGAATCTGTTCCATAATGTTCTAAAAAGGATTGAGCAATAATCACTCGTGTACATAATTCTTCACTTAGCCCAATCATAAGCATGCAAAGAACAAATATTAAAATATGACAACCATCTGCAATTTTCGCATCTTCTGACAAGGCAAAGAAACAAGATCCTACAAGGGCCACTAAAGAAAAACAAATAGGATATGCAGCTAAAGGGATACTTTTTATAAAACCAATCCCCTTCTTTTTTAATAAGCTTAATTTTTTTGTTCTCCACAACACAAAAATCATCATGACAACAACAACTAAATCCGCAATCATTTGACCATAGAATACTTGTGCTGTTTCACTTTCTGGATAAAGGCCATGAGTAAAGACAAAGTTAAGTGGAATATCACTCAAATCCTGTCCCACCTTAAATAAAACCAATACTAAAATCGCATACATCCAAATATATTTTTCACGCAACTTTTTAAGCATATATATCCCTCTTTTCAAAGTTATCATAGTCCAATTCTGTTTTTAAAACAAATTAAATTGTATAATAGATGCATAAAGGAAAATTTAATCAATAGTGGAGGACGGTATGAAAAATCAAAAGATCTATTTATTTGTGATTACAGCACTGCTTGTGATCAACACGGTTGTAACTGGTGTATTTATCAGTAAAAACAATACACAGGAAACCAACGAACAAATCAAATATACATTGTATATTGGTACTAATGACAAGGATACGTACAAACAAGAAATTCCATTGGATGAATGCAAACAAATAGTCATTGATATTTGTACAGAATATGCAGGTGGATGTACTTTATTAGATGCGAATGGATATTGGAAAGATGATACAGGAACAATCACTTCTGAACAAACGATTGAGGTTGTTTTAGAAGATATTTCTGAAAAGAAAGTTCATAAAATCGCTGATAAGGTCATTAAAAAATTAAATCAAAATTCCATATTAATTGAGACCAATAATGTTCAGTCTGAATTCTATTCTGGAAAATAGCCATATCCATTGCACATCGTTTTTTTCACTTATGATGAAGTCAAGTAGGTCATTACTATGACATTACAAGACTTATTGTAGGATAAAATTTACGCAAAAAATATTAAAACTTTTAGTTGCTTCCAAAAACAAAAAAATCGTTAAAAACCATGAAAGGCAATCACTAGGATTGCCTTTATTTAGTTAATTTGAGTTCCATCTTTTAAATAAAAATGAATTGTTTCGGATGGATTTGCCATCTGTTTAATTCGTGCATATTCATCCTGACTTGCCAGTGTTACATGTGTTAGCTTTGAGCAATCTTTAAACATATCCGTCATATCACTGACTTTAGAAGTATCAAAGCTCGATAAATCAAGTGATTCAAGATTTGAACAGCCCTCAAACATATGTGCCATATCAACGACATTGCTTGTATTCATCTTGGATAAATCCAATGTTTTTAAGTTTGAACAATTTTGGAACATGCCTCTCATATTCACAACTTGACTTGTATCTATATGATCACCAAATTGAATACTTTCTACACTTGAAGAGTCTTGATTTGAATTCAACATATAAGAACAATCTGGATTAAAGATAATATTTTTACTATATCCTTTAATATTGACTTTCAATTCATTATCATCAATCCAAGCCATAATAGATCCATCTTCATTTTCTGCCGCATCCATTTCGGTCGCATTTTTTTGATTACTCATCATAAAATCAAATCGAATAGACTTCAAATGATAATTGCGAATCAAATCATTATAGAAATCATTTCCATTCTTTAACACATAGCTTAAAGCCGTCCAATGAGCATATAGAGTAACATCCGAATCGCTATTTAACACGGAATCTTCCGTTACTTTTGTACCATCATTTTGCCCTGTAAACCAACCTTCAAAATGAAAGCCATCACGCGTTGGTGTTGGTAATTCTCCATAAACCTGGCCTTTTTCAACCGTCTTTGTTTTAGAGACACTTCCATCCTCAAATTGTCCCTCATTCGCATCAAGAGTTACTGTTTTATCTTTAGTCGTATAGTGAATTTCTAGAACATTTTCTTTTGCTTCAATTTGTCCTTTAATAACATCTTGATCCCCTGAATACACATATTTATTTGTATCATTTGTGGTGATGTTTGAAATTTCATACGTTGTTCCCTCAGGAAGATAGATGTCCATATGATTGGTTGTGATCACATCGTTATCTCCAATCTTTATATCCCATGAAAAACGTTTGTCTTTCGCAAAGAGTTCTGAATCATCTAAATACGTTCCAATGTAGAGTGAATAACAAGTTTTATCGGTAAAATGAAAATTTAACTTATCCGTATAATTTCCTTTAGCCCCTTCTTTTCCTTTTGTCGATAAAGATAAGGTTTTATGAATTGAATTTTCATCTTCAAATTCTGTATAATCTTTACCATCCGGAAAATTCCAAGACGTATCCTTTGTGACTTTTTCATCCCCATCCATAACCGTATAGGCTATTGTGTCATTTTTTTGTTTCAACTTAAAATCATTTTCAGAACTAACTTCAACATTTAATTGATGATGTTCTTCCACTTTTCCAGTCATCTCAATCTTAGCTTTATTATCCTTGTCAAAAGTAACACCTGTTGGAATCGTTATTGTATAAGATTCTGTAGACACTTTTTCTTTTGAGCTTTTCGCCTCAACAGGCATAACAATGAATGAAGTAGATAGAAGGATACATAGAAAAATCTTTTTTAAATCCATTATACAGTTCCCTTCTTTCGTACAAAATAAATAACGCCTCCAACGACAATAAGTCCTGATGCGATACCAAGGGCAACAAGTGCGTGTCCTCCACCAAAAATACTTCCTACAATCGATTCATCTGAATTATCGTCATTTGTCAAAGCCACAGCGTTTTCACTTTCTTGTGGTGAATAGGTAATGGTTGTTGAAACTTCATCCGCATATGCATGAATGGGACTTGCCAATACTATGGTTGCAGCCATAAAGACCGTACATATCAAACATTTTATATTCATATCCCCTTTTACTCCTTCTTTCAACCTATAGTATAACGCAAACCCAATTAAAATGTTGAATTTTCTATCAAGAACAATTACGATATAAATATGGAGGATGCATGTATGACATTTGAAGAATTATTGAAAGATGAAAAAAAGAGTGATGAACTTGTAGAAAAAGTTATTTCTTCTAAGACAAAGGATGATGCGGAATTTCTTGCCATTCTTACTGATGAAGTAAAGAAGTATGGTGTTGAGGCAAGTGCTGAAGAATTAAAATCTTTCTTGGAAAAAGTTCCATTAACAGAAGAAGAATTGGATCATGTCAATGGTGGTTATTGGTTTAAAATATCAAGCGATGAAACATCACCATTGGCGTTGGCTTTGCTTAAGGTCCACAAAAAATCAAAAAAGAAAAACAAGATTGTTATATTTTAATTTAAAAAGGCAACCCATTATTTTGGATTGCCTTATTTTTATGCAAGGAATTCGCCTTCATGCCGATTAATCATTAGAGATAATAAACCAATATGGATATCTGATAACTGAGTAAACATATCTTTTAATTTTTGTTTCTCAAACTCATCTAGACACTCTTTTATTTGGTATAGAAGAGACATTTGTTTTTCGTCCAATTCATCTCCTAATTTTTCTAATGCGAAAATATCTTGGGCATCTATCCCTCTTTTTTTGACATAGTCTAGTGCCAAAAAATATTTGGTTCCATCTGGATCAAAGATGTCATCATAGTTTTGAGTAAATATTTCAATGATTTCAGCAAGTTCTTGTTCAAAGTCTTTTTGTGTATGTTCTTTCATGTAAATACCTACTTTCAACTATAACTCACTATATTTTTTTGAAACACCTTTTGACTTTTCTACAGGATATTTCTTTTCATTTTGATCCATTTTCATATTTACAATTTCATCTGCATCTAGGCCTAGCTTATCTAATAGATTTTGACAGTAAACCATCACATCGGCCAATTCTTCTTTTACATGCTGCAAATCATAATTTTCATCGTCCCATTGAAAACATTCTAATAATTCACTTGCCTCAATCACAATGGATTTTGCTAAATTACTAGGTGAATGAAATTGATCCCAATCACGATCTATTGTCATTTGTCTAATTCTATTTATTGTTTCTTGTTTCATAGTATACCTTCTTTGTATTTTTAGTATTTCAAATTATAATCATTTGCCACTGCAATAAACTGTTTAAAATAATTTTGAAGCCTTTTATTGCAAGCATATACAAAACAGCCTTTAATACCTCGTGCTAAAATGGTTGTATATGTATTTATAATCAGTTTTTTCAATGAATCTTCATCCATTCCGTATTTAACTTTCTTATCTTTATATTCATTTAAATCAACAATAATTGAATTTGTATCTGGATCATAATCAATTTCTTTTCCGAATATAACACCAACATAATTCATATCATATCCTTGAGTTGTATGAATACAGCCAATAGTATAATGAGAATCTTTTCTAGTTATCCAATCTTCATTCCACAAATTCCATATATAGTGATTATCACCAAACGAAATATCATATTCACCCTTTTCCATCAAGCTATAGTACATATCTAAATTATCTTTGGGCTTCTTTTTAAGTTTTGTTTTCCACTCCCACGAAAATCCTGCCACTGTTTTACATAATGTATATTTATCATCTCTTTTTCGGATTTCATGAATCAATAGATTAGGATCATCAAATATCAAAAAATCATAATTGTCAACCTTTTTAAATTGATCACAAGTACAATTCATTATTTCTTTAATATAATCAATATAAGGTGCACCACCGTTACATCGCATTTGTGTTTTTAATTCGTGATATTTTATATTCTTAACATTTTCAAACAAAGTAGATTGATATTCTTCTGCCGTCAAATCTGAAGATTTTACAGCCTGATATTTATCATAGAACAACACGACATGCTTAGCACTCTTTAAAACCCATTCCAATTGATTGGTTTTAGCTGGATCTAAGCCTAACTTTTTTGAGGTTTTATCAAACGGGGCATATCCAGTCAGATTTTTTCTTTTACTCAACCTATGTGATTCATCTACAAATAAAATATCATAATTATCTTTTACTACATCACATGGACCAATTACCATACTTTTGACAAGTCCATTTCCACATTCTTTAAATACATTCGCAATCGTTTTTCTAAAGCCTGGTATAGGGAGTACGAAACCAATTTTGAGAGGTCTACCATTTCTCTCTTTCAAAATATAGTCTTTTAAAATTTTTAAAACAGATATTTTTCCTCTGTCAATATCATCATCAAATTCTCCAACTGTATCTGCCTCTATATTCAAAGCATTCACAATCGAATTTATTATGCTTATCGCAACAACTGTTTTTCCAGTTCCTGCACATCCATTAATTAAGCTTACGCCTCTTTCACAATGCGAAAACGAATAAATTATATCTTCGAGGATATCAGTTCCAACTTCATTTTGCTCTCCAGTTAAACAATTATATGGGGAAAATTTAAAAATATTCTCATTTTCTATAGTGTGTAAAGTATGATCCACTAAGCCAATATTCCTAAGACTATTCCATAAATTTTCAAAGTTACTACGATAACTAGCTCTATCATAATAATCATGGACAGCAAGTTGCCCTTTATTTTTGTTTAGAATATTTTTAAATCTTTTATCTACCGAACAATACTTAATTAACCTTTGTTCATAATCTAAAATCACCGATTTATTAAATGTTGGATCAAAAATTATTGAAATTTCATTTAAAAACTTCTTATGATCATCATTCAAATGTTGATTCATACGCACTTCTGCACTTGAAGTTTCACCAATGTACAAATTATCATCATCATGTATCAAATATACAACAGGCCAATTTTTACCATACTCATTCGTCTTTAATTCATTTAATCCATTACTGTCAAATGAATACGTGCGTATATTATCTGATTTTATCATGATATAACTCCTTTCGTTTTCAATCCCTTAAAATCTAATTATATTTCAATAATGTCATAATTCAATTTAGTCATTTTCTACCAATCATCCCCATATTCATCCATAGCATCATCTATTCCATCCGCATAATCACTATCACTTTCATATCGATCCGTATCATAATCTCCATCATAATAATAATCGTCATACGCATCATCATAGCTTGAACTTGAAGAAGATGAACTATGACTATTAGATGATGACGAGGATGAAGATGAATTACTCTTTGTAGAAGGAGACGTATATGTTGATTTTGTTCTTGGCCTATATGTATAGCCTTGATGTTTTTCACAATACTTTTCATTATATGGAATACGTTTTGTACAACCTATTATTTCACATTCATTCCAATGCATCGCAGCATAAACAACAACTACCAAAATAATTAGATATTTAATAATTTTCCACATATAATTCTTTTTATTCTCTTCCATAAACATGCCCTCTTTGGTTATAT
>CAVGPK010000059.1:0-11720 GCA_963631155.1 bacterium
GTATAATACAAACAAACGGAGGGATTTATATGCAAGGAATTTTAAAAGATGAACTTCAAGACTATCGAAGTCAATATGAATCAAAAGACTACAAAGGAAGTCAAGCTGCACTTTCAAGAACTGAAATGAAAGATGTCGTCTACCTTCCTAATATGGGCGCAAAGCTTGCCCGCGATTTTTCAATTGAAATCAAAACACGAGGAATTACAGCTCAACAAAAAAGTGGACGTTGCTGGATGTATTCTATGCTTAACATTTTAAGAGAACAAGTCGCAGAAAAATGTAATTTAAAGGAATTCAAGCTTTCAAGCAATTATATTATTTTTTATGACAAACTTGAAAAAGCCAACAATTACATGGAATTGATCATAAAACACGGAAGCCAAGATTTAACCGATCACTGGAATGAATATATTTTAGGTGGACCAAAAGATGGAGGCTACTTTGACATGGCTAGAGACCTCGTTTTAAAGTATGGAGTTGTACCTGAATCTGTCATGCCAGATAACTATCAATCAAGCCATACAGAAAGCTTTTTAAGAATCTATACACACATTCTTCATAAAGCTGCAAGTGAACTTAGACAAGCTATTCAAGAAGGAAAAGATGCGCAAGAAAAGAAGCGTGAATGGATGGCTAAAGTCTATCGCTTCGAATGTATTTGTCTAGGAACTCCACCTGAAACATTTGATTTTGTTTATAGAAATGAAAAGGGAGAATATCACGAAGAAACAGGAATGAATCCAAATGAATTCTATTTAAAATATTGCGATATTCAATTAGAAAATTATGTCACACTCACAAATCAGATTACAGAAAATAAACCGTTACATTCTCATTTTAAATTCCATTATCTAGGAAGTATGGCCGATTCAAATATTGATTGTGTAAACGTAACAATCGATGAATTAGAACAGGCTTGTATCAAACAATTAAAAGATGGAAAACCAATTTGGTTTGGATGTGATGCCGGCGCCTATGGAGATCGTCTTGAAGGAATTTGGGATCCAGACAGTTTTGCGTATGAATCTCTATTTGACATGAATTGGGATTTAGAAAAGAGTGAACGCCTAAAATACAGAGATTCCTTTGCGACACATGCGATGATTCTAACAGGAGTAAATCTAGATGAAGATGGAATCCCGAATCGCTGGAAAGTCGAAAATTCATGGGGGAAGGACGTTGGAAAAGATGGTTATTTTGTATTAAGCGAAAAGTACTTTAAAGATTATGTATACGAAGCCGTAATCCACAAAAAATATTTAACCCAAGAACAAATTGATTTATGGAATAGTGAACCCATTGAAATCTTACCTTGGGAAAGTGATTGTTGATTGTGAGGAGTTATCCTCACTTTTTTTGATGTATAATAAACAAGAAGGAAAGGGGTATTTATGAAATCAAAATTATTAATAGGACTTGTTTCTTGTTCGCTGATATTCACTTTAGTTGGGTGTAGTTCATCAAAAGTCGGTGAAAAATGGATCAATGCAGAAGTACAAGGAAACCTTACGAAGGATACAGACATTTCTTTTCAAGATGATTTTTTTGCCGCCAGCAATAAAGATTGGATTGTATCCGCAACCATCCCAAAAGGAAAATCTTATGAAGGTGGACTTTTAAAGTATGAAAGTGTTGTAAATGAACAATTAGCATCACTCATCAACAACGAACAAATTCAATCAAATGAAGAACGAGTTGTCAGCGATCTCTACAATATGTCCATTGATTGGGATTCAAGAAATACATATGGAATCGAGCCCATAAAGCCATATATTCAAGCTATTGCCGATATTGATTCGATTGAAACATTAACGCAATATTTAGAGTCCAACTCCTCTCTAGGAACCAATTTAATCAGCGTTTACAGTGATTATTCTATCTTAGATTCAAATATCAGAGCTCTTTACATTAATGAATTTGAAACTATCTATTCAGATCCATCCGACTATAAAAAATTGTCAAGCTATGGAAGAACAGAAGATCAATACAGTCGTAGCGTGAGTGTATATTTATTAAAAAGATTAGGTTATACAAAAAAAGAAGCCCAAAGCATTTATACATCTTGTATCGACTTTGAAGCAAAGCTTGCCAAATCGAATTATTCCATTGAAGAACAGTCCGATAGCGATTTTTCATCCAAAACCATTCGAAATGAATATAGCCTAGATAAAATCCAAAAGCTCGCAACCAATTTTCCTATCGTAAACATTTTAAAGAGCGAGGGATTTGATATTGCCAAAGTGTATGGAGTATATAATCCAAAGAGTTTAAAAGCGATTGGCAAAATTTATAATGAAAAATATGTAGAACAAATTAAAAATTATCTTATTATCCACACACTATTAAATACCGTGAAATATCTCGATTACGATGCCTATTCTTTTGCGGTTACCAAAGAAAATAAGCTTCAAGGCATTGACGGGATGATTAGTGATGAGGAATATGCATTAAATGAAGTACAAGAAAATACTTTTGATGCACTGGATACATTATATACAGAAAAATATTGCACAAAAGAATTAAAGGAAGATATCGAATCCATGATCAATACATATCTAGGTTATTATGAGGATATGTTGAAAAATGAAAAATGGTTGTCAAAAAAGACACGAAAAGAAGCTATTGAAAAGCTTCAGGCCATTCATGGACATGCTTCTTATCCGGAAAAACATAATGATTATTCTTCTTTGACATTGTCTGATTTAGTGGGAAACGCCTCTTATTTGGATGTGATTTCTCGTATTACAGATTTTAAAGAACAACTCTTAATCGAACAATTAAAAACCAACAAAAACACGGAATATTGGGTGGAAGAGGAACAATTGGGAGCTTCTACAATCAATGCTTTTTATGAACCGAGCAGCAATGATATCTTTATTTGTGACGGATTATTAGTGTCAATGGGTTATGATGTGAATTGGTCGAAGGAAGAAAAGTTGGCAACACTTGGATTTGTGATTGGACATGAACTCTCTCATGCTTTTGATCCATCAGGAGCTAAATACGATAAGGATGGAAACGTAAATTTATGGTGGAAAGAAAGTGAGCTTGATACATTTGAATCAAAAGCACAAAAATTAAGCGATTATATGAGCCAAATTAAACCAGAAAACGGTAGTGATGCCTATGTCAATGGAGATATGGTACGAAATGAAACAGTAGCCGATATCACAGGTATGCAGGCGACATTACGTATTGCCAAAGATATTCATAATTTTGATTATGACACCTTCTTTAAGAAATATTCGAATATGTGGGCTCGTATTGAAACGAAAGGATATCAAATTTATCTTATGAACAATGATGTTCATGCCCTTGTTTCTTTAAGAACAAATGTTGTCTTACAACAATTTGATGAATTTATAAATACCTACAACATCAAAAAAGGAGATGGCATGTATCTAGCAAAAGCGGATCGATTGACCGTTTGGTAATTTCAAAACAGGAGTAAACTCATTACTCCTGTTTTTTTATGGCTTCCGTTAAAACTTCATATAACTTTTTAGAATCAAACGGCTTAGCGATATGTCCATCCATACCCGAAGCGAAGGCATTTTGTTTGTCTTCCTCAAACGCGTTGGCTGTAAGAGCATAGATTGGAGTTTGTATTCCTAACTCACGAATTTTACGAGTTGCCTCATATCCATCCATGACTGGCATTTGTACGTCCATCAAAATAATATCATACTCATTTATAGAGTTTTTCTTTAATCTTTCAATGGCAGCTTCCCCATTATTTTCTGTATCGACTTTTAGATCAAATTCCTTCAATACTTCAAGTGCAATTTCACGGTTCAAATCATTATCTTCTACAAGTAAGACTTTTTTACCTGCAAGCTTATTCGGTAATTCTTGCGTTTCTTCTTGTGAAATAAATGGCTTTTCCAGCATTTCTCTTAAATCTGACATAAACAATGGTTTTGAACAGAAGGCCGTAACGCCAGCCTCTTTAGCTTCCTGTTCAATTTCCGTATAATCATAGGCAGTAAGAATAATGATAGGTGTATCTTTTCCAATGAATTTACGTATATTTCGAACAATTTCAATACCATTCATATCTGGAATCATCCAATCAATAATGTAGACGTGGAAACTACCCCCTTGTTCAAAGGCATCTTTTGCACGAATGACAGCCTCTTTTCCTGATATCGTCCAATCTGTTCTCATACCGATTGTTCGTAACATTTTTGATACACTTAAACAAGTATTCGTGTCATCATCGGCTACAAGAGCTTTTAGACCTTCTAACTCTGGAATTTTCTTATATTCAATCTTATTATCACTTAACTTAAATGTAAGAGAAACAACAAATTCCGTTCCTTTTCCAAGTTCCGTATTCACTTCAATGGTTCCATCCATTAAGTCAACGATTCTTTTCACAATGGCTAGTCCTAAACCCGTTCCTTGTATGCCACTGACTGTGGAAGATTCTTCCCGCGTAAATTCTTCAAAAATATGGTTTTTAAATTCTTCACTCATTCCGATTCCATTATCTTTGATTCTAAATTCATATTCAGCACGATCTTTGTATAAAGTATTCTTTTGTGTAATTTGAATACTAATCGTTCCTCCGGCTGGTGTAAATTTAATCGCATTGGATAAGATATTCAATAATATTTGATTCAAACGCAATGGATCTGTGATAATATCTTCATCATATACATCCATCGTATCAATTAATAAAGATAATCGCTTCGATGTGATATTAGATTGAATAATTGTTTTTAAATCATGAATCACATCTGGTAAGTGTACTGTTTTCTCATCAATTTTCACTTTTCCACTTTCAAGACGACTCATATCCAAAATGTCATTGATTAAAGACAACAAATGTTGTGAAGATACCGAAATTTTCTTCAAATAATCCAACACTTGTTCTTTATGATCAATGTGTGTTGCTGCCAAAGAAGTAAAGCCAATAATCGCATTCATCGGTGTTCTTATATCGTGAGACATATTGAATAAGAATTCACGTTTTGATTTATTCGCAATCGCTTCTTTTTCAATGGATTTTTCAAGTTCATAGTTCTTTTGTTGAAGTTTTAATTTATATTCTTCTTCTTGCTTGGTTTGTTTGGCTAAGAATTTCTTGTTTGAACGAACACGTAGAGCTTGTACATAAATAACCAACACTATATAAATCAATAAAGATAAAAGCACATTTCTCGAGGTCGATATAAAGACAGTACTTTGTGGTAAATACGCATAGATATAGCTTTCTCTTCCTCGACTATAAATTCCATACGCTTTTAGTGAACCATTAAATTGTGTTGTTTTTACAAGCGTATTGGCTTTATTGTTGTAGCGAATACCAAGTATAAGTTTGTTTTCAGAAACATCTTTGTCAATGAGTGACTTATCATTGGAAGCGACAACTTTATTGTCTTCAACCACTAAAATTGTACCGTTAGAATCCATACTGTAACCATCTAAAATATTTTGAATCGATAAAATAGACTTATTGGTAAATTCTTTTTTTGTATGTCGATATGCCAATAGAATATGATTGTTTTCACCTTTTTTAACGGCAACATCTGTATAAGAATTATCATCTAAATTGACACGATTCATGTATATTTTACTTGGATAATCTAATACATCTTGAAAAGCACTAAATTCTATTTTCGATACAAAAGAGTTATACCCGACTCCATCCGTTGTATATTCTGTGACAAGATTTCCATTGGAATCAAGAATAGAAATACCCGTAACCCAAATCTTTTCTGCGAAAGTTTTTAGACTTTCTTCATCTTCCCCTTCTAAATCATCTAATTCCTGTACAGACACGGTCGAGCGAATCAAGCTCCTAGCGGCTGTTGTATCGTTATATTTTCGATAGCTTGCATCTCTTTCTTTAATAAATTCTACAGCATCTGATAATTGGGATTGGGCCGTTCTTTTATCATAATAGACTGATCCAAAAAAAGATATGGATACAAGAAGTAAACCTAAAGCCACAGTAACAATCCAAAAAGAACGTCCAAAAACTGTTTTCTTATTCGTTATCAAGGTCTTCCACCTCCAAATACTTTTCTGGATTTTCTAGATAGTTACCCACAATCTTTTCTAGTGTTCCATCTTTGCGCATTTGTTTAAAGACTTTTGAAAGCTTATTATTTAAACCACGCGTATCCTTTTTACTAAATGCTACGCCAATTCCTGTTTTAAATAGGGCTTCATCTAAAATTCTAAAATTGGCATCATAATCCTTCATATATTGATAAATAGCAGCTTTATGTCCGGCAATCGCATCCACATAGCCACAATCTAAAGAGGCATATTGAACACTTTTATTGCCTGTACTAATCACATTTTTTAATTCAGGAATATTTGGATTCGTCTTATTTAAAAATATTTCTTCGGGCTTACTTGTCGTTTGTACAGCAATTGTTTTTCCTTCTAAATCCTGTAGTGTATAGATATCACTTGATGCATTTACGGCAACCACCTGTGTTGAAACCATATAAGGATCTGTCCAATTATAATCATTTTCTCTTCCTGCGATAGAAAAGCATCCCCAGATACAATCAATTTCTCCATTATCTACAAGTTCTGTCTTTTTTACCCAGTCAATTGTCACATAATCAGCTTCATACCCTATTCTTTTGAAGGCTTCTGTTGCGATATCCACATCGATTCCAGTTGGATTTCCGCTTTCATCCATATAAATAAAAGGTTGGTAAGTATCGCTTCCAATTGTGATTTTCTTTAAATTAGATTCCGTATTGGTTTGTGTATTATTCGTACAGCCCGTAATACAAATTAGCAAGCACATTAAAGTTGCGATTAATTTCTTCATATCATTTCCCTTGCGAAAACATTGTATAACATTTTTAATATATTAACAATAAAAAATAACCAAATCATGCGTATTTATCGTTTATATCATCATTTTTGCTTGCTTATTTCTTATTAAATATATCCAACTTGTGTATAAAAAATGGATATTTTATTAAATACCCATTATTGATTGACAATTTTTATAACACTCGTATTCGCATACGTCAAAGGATGATTATGAATAAAAAATATCTTCCCTTCTATAGGAGCATACAATGTTTCCTTTACAATCGATTCATACGGACAAAGAATGTTGGCTAAAGGTTGGCCTATCGATACCTTTTCACCCGCTTTTACACAAGGTTCAAAAATGCCGGATTCATTCGTTTGTACGGATACCAATTCTGTATCTTTGACCACTTTAGAATTCACAATGGCCGGACCATGATAAGAAATGATTTTTTGGCTTGCCATAAAATTCATAACCGCAAGAAGAGCCTGTCCTGCACTATTCGGATCAATTCGATCGGTTACGGTCGTATATAAAGAAAAAGCTTGCGTATCCCACACTTGCCAATTATAGTTTAGTGTCGTTGTATCATATGGACGAACCTTACGAACAATGACATAAGGTAATCCAAACTGTTTTGCCAAATCTACAGTACTATATCCTTCATCCATCATTCGTATATGAGGGATAAATTCTCCCGGATTATAGAAAGATGTGAATTGGATACCATAATCATAGGTAGATATCTCTTTAAATACCGCATCCGCAATACGTTGTGTTGTCTCTCCTAAATTGTAGCCTGGAAACATGCGGTTAATATCTGTATTATCGGTAGGCCAAAATCTCTTTTGAACATTCATCGAATATGGATTAATAGAAGGAATCACAAGTATTTTATGTCCTTCACAAATCCGCTTTTCTTCTTCTAACTGTTTTAATTTTTTAATCAATTTTGAACAACAATAAATTTGTTGAACTTCATTCCCCCTAGAATTTCCAACAATACAAATACTCTTCTTTCCTTGTCCAAATTCATATCCCGTAATACGAAAGCTTTCACGATACAAGCTATCCATTTCATAAATGATCTTTTTATTCATCATATGCCTCTTTTCTTAACAATCGCCCAATCAATGATCCTTCATTCACAATCGGATACTCTCGAATTGTAAATAAAAGTCCATCTACTGGAGCATAAACATCATCAAGAACTTTTCCACTTAGTGGATTTACAACTTGACCAATTAAATCGTTTTTATGAAGCTTTTGACCATGGCTTGCGCTCGGAATAAATACACCGCCCACACTCGCATTTAAATAATACACGTCATCCGGATTTTTCGAAATAATTGGACTTCTTACATTTTGACAAGGTCCTGTCCAAATTCCTAGATGCTTCATTATATTAAAAATCCCATCTACCAATTGATCTCCATATGCCTTAGTAATCCGCATTCCTACACCCATTTCTACAACTAATGTCTTTGTTCCAATAGAATTCAGACTATAGGCAAATGTCGATTCCAATACCGTATTTGCGCCATGTACCCATACAAAATCAATATTGGAAAGCTTAGAAAGTGGTACTAACTCTTTTTCATGAAGCTCATTAATTCGAATTTGAGGGATTTCTGTTAAAAAAATATTGCTTGCGTGGATATCTAAAACACAGTCTGACCCCTTCACATCATCAATGATTCCGGCAGCCAAATACTCTGTCATATTTCCATCAATATTACCAGGGAACAATCGATTCATATCTAAATCAAAGGCTGGAATTCCTCGTGTAATCGAGTCAATTCCAAGTGGATTCATAGCAGGATATATGTCAACGATTCCATTTAAAAATTCTTTATGTTCATTTATTTTCTTTTGTAACATAAAACAAACATATTGACCCTCTAATTCATCTCCATGTATTCCTGTCACAATACTAATACGTTTAGCTGTATCCGGTAAAGAATTGGGTTGTATTCTATTTTTTTGAATTTTTAAGGTTTCATCCACTGGAAGCCGTACACTCGAAACTGTTTCTATCATTCTATTTCCACCTATCTATTGTTGTATAACTCTCGCTTGAATTTGTTGAATCTGTTCTCCTCCACCATACATAATGCCTCGATTAATAGAGCAGCTAGAAGCATCTAATCCGTGACCTAATTTAATATAAAACGCGTTGATTATACAATTATTCGTTGGATCTAGACCAATCCATTTATTTCCACATAAAACTTCAACCCAAGCATGACTCTTTCCAATTCCAGTCATCAGTCCACAAACGTAACGGCATGGAATATGTGCAAGTCTTGCAAGACAGATGTAGATGTGGGCATAATCTTGGCATACGCCCATTTTTAATTTCCACGCCTCACTTGCACTTGTATCTACGTCTGTTTTCATTGGCGTATATAAAAAGTCGGTATGAAGTTGATGCATGATTTTTATACTTTTCAAGTAGATATCTTTTTCTTGATTTAAATCCATACTTTCATAATATTGTCTTAATGCTTGATCTGGAATACATAATCCATAAGGATAGCGATACATACCTATTTGATTTAGGTCAGCCAACTCTTCATAGCCTACATCATTTACTTCTACTTTTCCTTGGATTTGAAATTGAAAAAAATCATGTTTCTCATGAATGTGTCCATAGATTTTTTTGTTTTTAAAAGAATCCAACCCATACGCATATTTTGTGTTTGGATTCATCTGAATTTTGTAGTCAATCAATCGCTGACGTGCTGTATGCATCGGAATACATTTTATTGTAAAGTAACAAAGACTTACGGGTTGAGAATATGAAAATTTCATTTGATAATCAAAATCTAAAATCATATTCTTCCCCTCCTTTACAATATGTTTTCTACATAATGAACAATCTTATAATACGCAATTGGTTCTTGTTCTACAAGGGATTGTACCATGTTTAAGGATTCCTTATTATAAATGAGTCCGCTTTTCTCAACTCTAGGAACCATACGATGAACTTCTTTACGCAATTCTTTCGTATCAATTCCTAAGCGTGCATAGAGATCAATTCTTTCAATTCGTTTTCCAGCCTTTACAATATTTCTGGTTTGTTCACTGTCGATTCGATCGTCAATCGTTCCCCAAAAAGCTAATATCTTATCTAATACATATTGTAGTTCAAATAAAGGTGCTTCACTTTCTTTGGCCTGATTCATTTCATAGATAGCCAATTGAATGTAAGATAGAGCTTCTGTTGTGATACTTTCACGCAAAACAATCGCATTGTCATAGGCTCTTTTTAAATTGCTGATAATTGAATCTGGATTTTCTTCATTAAATGCATAAGAGCATAAGAAATCTTCTTTAGATTGATAAATATTGGGGATGTCTATCTTTTCGCAAAATGTTATGTAACTATCTTCACTTTGATCAATAAGATGGTCAAAGCTTTGAAAATAAAGTCGAATGGTCGTATATACTCTTTCAGTATATCGTCCTAGCCAATATAAATGATTGGCCTGTTCTATCGAGATAATACCCATGTGTCCTTAAAGCCTCCTCCTTGAGATGAATTCACAATAAATGAGTCTGGATTTCTAGAAAATCGAGTAAGTCCACTATGCCAAACAACAGGTTTTTCTTGCATAAGGACAAAAGCTCTTAAATCTGCTTTTCTGTATACCAATTCATCTTTTTCTACAATTTGTAAGTCTTGAAAATCAATGACTTCTTGTGCGATAAATCGTCTTGGTTCTTTTTTTAACAATTCGATAAAGTCTTCTTTTTGTTGAGGTGTCATCGTATTTCCAAATACAACGCCATAGCCTCCTGCTTCGGCTACATCTTTTAAAACTAAAGAATCAAAATGTTCCAAAACATAGTCCATGTCTTCTTTGTAGAACGGCAGATATGTGGGAGCATTTTGTAGAATTGATTGTTCATGAAGATAATATTCAATCATTTTTGGTACAAAATAATAAATTCCTTTATCGTCGGCCACACCATTTCCTGGAGCATTCAATAAGGCTACATTTCCTTTTTTAAATACATCATAAATATGTGGAATTCCAATTAAAGATTCTGGATTGAAATTCATCGGATCTAAATATTCATCTGAAATCCTACGATAAACAGCGCCTACCTTTTCCTTCTTTTTACTTGCGGTAACATAATAAAGAAAATCATTTTCAACAATGAGTTCAGATCCATTTACCAGATAGGCCCCTGTCTTTTCTGCTAAATAGGAATGTTCAAAGTAAGCTGCATTATATCTTCCAGGTGTCAAAATCACATTGATTCCTCCTGTATTGACATAGTCCATCGTATCTTTAAGTAATTTTGCATAATTTCGATTATCTTCAAGATGATTATTCTCAAATGTTTTGGGTGAACAACGTCGACATAGTTCTCGTGCGATCATTGGATAACTTGCTCCTGAAGGAACACGTAAATTATCTTCTAATACATACCATTGTCCGTTCTTCCCTTTTACCAAATCAATACCTGAAATATGAGAATAAATACCATGAACAGGAAGGATTCCTTCGCATTCTGGCATATATCCGCTAGATGCGTATACAAATTCTTCAGGTACCACACCATCCTTAATGATATTTTTTTCGCCATAAACATCTTTTAGAAAAAGATTCAGTGCCAACACTCGTTGTGCAAGTCCTTTTTCTAAATAATCAAATTCTTCTTTTTCTATAATTCGAGGAACAGAATCAAATGGAAACAATTGTTCTTTAAAGGTATTGTTTTTATAAATACCAAATTTCACCCCAAAACGAGCAAGTAACTCATTTATATTTTTTGTGTGTTCTATCAATTCTTTCATACTCTCATCCTTCCCATGACAAAAAGGTGCCCTGCATTTTGCAGAACACCTTCGTTCGTTTATTGTTTAAAATCTATCACAAGAAGAAAGTTCATGTCAATAGGTCTGAATTACTTT
>CAVGPK010000060.1:0-11633 GCA_963631155.1 bacterium
AAGTTGGGACATAATCAATTTGATTACATTAAGACATTATCATTTTGAAATCAGAGCGTAATTACTAAGGATTAGATTGATAATTGATTATTAGATTTGGTTATGATAAAATACTGATGTTTCGCTAGGAGGTAATGTGAACGCGTATTATTCATCTTTGTTAAAAGATATAGAAAATAAAATAAATGAAGAACATTATACTTTAGCGTACGAATTAATTTGTCAGGAATTGGATATGCCTTATGTTGAAAAAGAAGCACTAGATGCTTTAAAGGAATATAAGGATGTTTGCCAACAATATTTGAATATGCAACAAAGTCATTCTTTGGATACAGAAAAATTGCATAATTTTGTTCATGGTAATTTTGAAGAAAAGATTTGTGCTATACAAATGCTTGAAAATTTAAATTTGAGAATGTATCAAGATGAAGTTCAAGATTTGCTTGATTCCGATTTGCCTGATGAATATAAAGGAGAGTTAATTGAAGCTTTGATGGAGCAAAAGATTGATGATCCATATGAGATTACCAAATGCGGATTGCAAATTACTTTTATTCCTAGCTCTATTTTGCCTATTGCACAAGATAAGACGATTGAAGAAGTTTGTTCTTTATTTGAATGTTGGTATTCAAATGAAGATCCTTCTATAGTTCAATTTTGTACAACCTTGTTTCTTCAGTATGTATTAAGTGAGAGACCATTTGATCAAGAAGAACAAGATTCTTATGTTTTGGCGAAGGCGATTAGTCGCTTAGTGTTTGAAGCAATGCAAAAATCCGATGAATGGCCTATTTTTGAAAAGCGATTAGGTCTACAAGAAATTGAGGATATTCATTTATCCATTGAAAAGCGAGGAGAAAACGATGACTAGTAATTGGACTTTAAAAGAAAATTCTACGGGTGAATTAGAAGTAACAGTAGAACAAGAGGCTTGGAAAAAAGCACAAAAGAAAGCATTAAATTATGCAAAATCACGTATGAATATTAAAGGGTTCCGCCAAGGACAAGTTCCTGAAGCTTTAGTTCGTAAACAACTTTCTTCAAAGGCACTATATGAAATGGCTGCTGAAGAAGTTGCAAATGAAGCTTTACGTGAAGGAATCGAAGCAAATTCTATTGAACTTGTTGCTCAGCCAACATTAAGTGTAAAAGAAGCAAACGATGAAAAAGCTGTTTTGGTTTTTACATGTGTTGTTTCACCTGAAGTTACTTTAGGTGATTATAAAGGATTAGATGTAAAAAAAGCAGAAGTAAATGTTTCTGATGAAGATGTTGCTTCTGAATTAACAAAAGTTCAAGAACGTTATGCAGATTGGGTTATCCGCGAAGATGATGATGCAGCTCAATTAGGCGATCAAGTTGTGATCGACTTTGTTGGAACAAAAGATGGCGTTGAATTTGAAGGTGGAGCTGGAGAAAACTACCCATTAGAATTAGGATCAGGATCATTTATTCCAGGTTTTGAAGAACAACTTGTTGGAGTTAAAAAAGGTGAAGTGAAAGATGTAGAAGTTACTTTCCCTGAAAATTATCAAGCTGCTGACTTAGCTGGTCAACCTGCAGTATTTAAATGTACAGTTCATGAAGTTAAATATAAAGATCTTCCTGAATTAAATGATGAATTAGTTAAAAAATTAAAGCTAGAAAATGTAGAGACTGTTGAAGCGTATAAAGAAAAAATTAAAAATGATTTAACATCTCAAAAAGAGCGTGAAGCGGAAGACAATTTCACAAACGAAGTTTTAACTTTAGCTTGTGATAATGCGAGTGTTGAAATTCCTGAAGTGATGATTGAAAATGAAGTATCACGTATGTATAGAGAATTTGAAGGTCGTATGCAACAATCTGGATTTACTGCTAAACAATTTTTACAAGCAACAAATCAAACAGAAGCTGATATCCGTAATCAAATGAAAGATGAAGCCAATAGTCGTGTAAAAACTTCATTAGTATTAGATGCTATTGTTAAAGCAGAAAATATTGAAGTTAGTGATGAAGATGTTGAAAAAGAATTTACAAATATGGCAGAAATGTACAGTATGGATGTTGAAAAGATTAAACAATTTGTTTCTGCTGAGAATGTAAAAGCTGATTTAGCAAGTCAAAAAGCATTAGACTTTATTAAATCATCAGTAAAGTAGTATAATCTATCATGAAAAGACGCTAAGCGTCTTTTTCAATATTAGTAGTATATAAATGAGGAGGATTCATATGGAAACATATACTTACCCTTTAATTTGCACAAGAGGAGTTGTTTTATTTCCTGAACAAGAAATTGTTATTGATGTAGGAAGACATGCGTCATTAAATGCTTGTGATGATTCGCAAAATCATTATGATAAGAAGATATGTTTATTTGCTCAAAATAAATTAGAAATTGAAGAGCCTAGTGAAGAAGATATTTATGAAGTTGGAACATTATGTGAAATTCGTCATATACGTAGATTTGAAACATTTGTTCGAGTTAAATTTCGTGGACTTGAACGAATTAAACTAAAAAAATGGATTCATGATGATTCTTGTGATATGGCACAAGTGAAAATTCTTGATAGTATTCATCAAAATGAATTAGAAGAAACGACTTTATTAAGAATGTTAAATGAATCGTTTGAAAAAGATTCACCAAAAGGGAACACTTTTAATAAAGAATTAATGTTGGAATATTCAAAAGGTATGGGAGCCGATTTATTGACAGATCGTGTTGTTCAAACTTTGACTTTATCTTTTCAACGTAAGCAAGAATATTTAACAACTTTGGGAATTAATGATCGTATGGTTATGTTACTTTCTGATCTTGAAAATGAAGAAAAAATGTCCGAGATTGAAAATAAGATTAACAGACAAGTAAAAGAGCGTATAGATCAAAGTCAAAAGGACTACTATTTACGTGAAAAGATGAATGTCATTCGTGAGGAACTTGGAGATGCTGCTTCACAAGATGAAGATGCTGCAAATATACGTAAGCGTTTATCTGAAAATCCATATCCTGAATATATAAAAGAAAAAGTCTTATCTGAGGTTAAACGTTATGAAATGTTGCCAATGGCAAGCGGAGAAACAGGGGTCATAAAAACATATATTGATTGGTTAATGGACTTACCTTGGTGGCAAGAAACAAAAGATGTTGATGATTTAAACCTTGTTGAAAAAACTTTAAATGAAGATCATTTTGGACTTGAAAAAGTAAAAGAAAGAATTTTGGAGTATTTAGCGGTTAAACAAATGACAAATTCTTTAAAGGCTCCTATTATTTGTCTTGTCGGTCCTCCTGGAGTAGGTAAGACAAGTTTAGCTAAAAGTATTGCTCGTGCTTTAGATCGAAAATTTGTGAAAATGTCTTTAGGTGGAGTACGTGATGAAGCTGAAATTCGTGGACATAGAAGAACTTATTTAGGTGCATTACCTGGAAGAATTATTCAAGGTATGAAAAAGGCCGGTGTCGTTAATCCGGTATTCTTAATTGATGAAATTGATAAGATGGCAAGTGATTATAAGGGTGATCCTTCAAGTGCAATGCTTGAAGTGTTAGATCCTGAACAAAATGCTTTATTTTCAGATCATTACATTGAAGAAAGCTATGATTTATCTAAGGTTTTATTTATTGCGACAGCAAACTATCTAGAAAATATTCCAGCTGCTTTACAAGATCGTTTAGAAATTATTCAATTATCATCTTATACGGATGTGGAAAAGATTCATATTGCTAAGGATTATGTACTTCCTAAACAGTTAAAAGAAAATGGATTAAAGCCATCACAATTAAAAATCGATGATGAAATGATGCTTTATTTGATTCGCTACTACACTAGGGAAGCTGGTGTACGTAGTTTGGAACGAACAATTGCCACTTTATGTCGTAAGACAGTTTTAGCCATTTTAAAAGATAACAAGAGAAGTATAAAGCTAACAAAGAAACTTATTCATGAATGGTTAGGTAATGAAAAAGTAGATTATGGTAAGAAAGAGAAGAAAGATCAAGTAGGCATCGTTACTGGTTTAGCTTATACAAGTTTTGGTGGTGACATTCTTCAAATTGAAGCTACAAAATTTAGTGGAAAGGGAAGACTTGTCCTTACTGGAAAACTTGGTGATGTAATGAAAGAAAGTGCTTCTATTGCACTTGATTATGTTCGTACGCATGCGAAAGAATATAAAATCGATCCGGAGCTATTTGAAAATCATGATGTACATATTCATGTGCCTGAAGGAGCTGTTCCTAAAGATGGTCCGAGTGCTGGTGTAACTATGACAACAGCTTTGGTGTCTTGTTTTTCAGAAAGACCTGTTAAGTCTAATTTGGCAATGACAGGTGAAGTTACACTTCGTGGAAATGTTTTACCTATTGGTGGTTTAAAAGAGAAATCTCTTGCAGCACATCGTTCAGGAATTGATACTATTCTAATTCCAAAAGAAAATGTTAAGGATTTAGATGACGTACCTCAAGAAGTAAAAGATTCGATTACTTTCATTCCAGTAAGTAATGTTTCACAAGTATTAAGTCATGCGTTGGTAAAATAATATGGATGCACAATTTGTGATTAGTGCCGTTGATAAAGAAGGATGGCCTGAATCAGATTTACCTGAAGTTGTCGTTGTTGGCCGAAGCAATGTAGGTAAAAGTAGTTTTATTAATGCTTTAACGAATCGTAAAAAACTAGCTTATGTTGGTAACACACCAGGTAAGACTCGTTTAATAAATTTCTTTGAAATTGATCATACGTGGATGTTAGTAGATGTACCGGGATATGGCTATGCCAAAATGTCTAAACAAATGTTGTTGAAGATGGGTAAAATGATGGATACCTATTTTAATGAGAGAAAACAAATTTGTTGCGTGATTCAATTGGTTGATGCAAGACATGGTGCGACACACGACGATTTGGATATGATTGATATGGTACAGAGTTTAGGGATTCAAATTGTTGTCGTAGCAACTAAAATTGATAAAATTCCTAAAACGAAACGTATTCGTGCTTTGAAAGATATTTCTCAACAACTTCACTTACCTATGAAAAATATTTTTGGAATATCAAGTCCAGAAAAAACGGGGTTTGAACCTGTTTTAGAAAAGATTTATGAAATTATTGAGCAAGCATAGTACTTGCTCTTTTCTTATATAAAAAAACAGCTTGAAATCAAAGTTGATCAAGCTGTTGAATCCATAAATCTCTTGATGCATCACTTGGCATTCGCCAATCACCTCTCGGGGAGAAGCAAATAGATCCTACTTTTACGCCATCGGGCATACAATTTCTTTTAAATTGTTGTGTGAAAAATCGAGAATAGAATGTTTTAATTGATTTTTTTATGACTTCTTTATTTGTATCATTAAATGCAAGACAAGCCAAATCATATATTTTTTTAGGATTGTCATGATATCTTAACATTTGATAGAGGAAGAAGTCATGTAAATCATAAGATCCTAGCACTTCTTCTGTTTTTTGTACAATTTTTCCATTTTTATCTGGTGGTAATAATTCTGGAGAAACAGGAGTGTTACAAATGTCCATTAATACTTCATATAAATCATTTTCGTTTAATGCTACACTTTCTACTATATAACGTACTAATGTTTTGGGAACACTTGCATTAACTGCATACATACTCATATGATCGCCATTGTATGTGCACCAACCTAGTGCTAATTCACTTAAATCTCCAGTACCAACGACTATCGCATTATAACTATTTGATAAGTCCATTAATATTTGTGTTCTTTCTCTTGCTTGTGAATTTTCATATGTAATATTGTGTATATTTGAATCATGATGTATATCTTTAAAATGCTGGTTTACCCCATCCACAATACTAATCTCTTCACTTGAAACATGTAACAAATCCATTAATATTTGTGCATTAGACTTTGTTCGTTGTGTAGTTCCAAAACCAGGCATTGTGATTGCATGAATTCCTTTTGAGTCATAATCGCATATTTTGAAGGCTTCAGCACATACAAGTAAAGCTAATGTTGAATCAAGACCGCCACTAATTCCAATAACGACATCTTTGCAATTGATTTTTTTTAATCGAGTTGCAAGTCCCATTGCTTGTATGTGTAAAATATCTTGACAACGGGAAATACGTTCCTCTTTCAAGGATGGCACAAAAGGGTAGGGGTTTATTTTTCTTTTTAATTGGATACTTTGTGATGGAGTAGAGCTAAAATAAATATGTTGGTAAGGTGTATGAATATAATCTTGCATACTTGTTTTAAAATGAATTCGATCATGATTTAGATGATCTAAATCAATTTCTCCATAAATAATTTTTTCATTGCATGTTTCATTAATTAAATTACCATTTTCACCAATTATATTATGTCCACTAAAAACAAGGTCGCTTGAACTTTCACTTGGACCAGCACTTGCATAAATATAGGCTGAATATGTTTTTGCACTTTGATTAAGTACAAGGCTTTTTCGATAATTCTTTTTTGCGATAACCTCATTGGACGCGCTTAGATTACATAATATATTTGCACCAGCCAAAGCATGTAAGCTGCTGGTTGGAATTGTGACCCATAAGTCTTCACAAATTTCTATACCGATTTTTGCCTTTGTGGAAGTGTCTTCAAAAATAATATGATTTGATACAGGAATACCTTCTATCGTTTCATTGTCTTCTAATTCTTCCGCACTAGAAAACCAACGTGTTTCATAAAACTCATTATAGCTAGGAATATAAGTTTTCGCTTGAAAACCGAGTACTTTTCCTTCGAAGCATATTGCTGCACAATTATATAATTTATTTTTGATTTGTAGAGGCAAACCTAATACTACAATCATGTTTTTTGGAATTTCTTTTATAATTTCATTTAAAACTTTTTTTGATTCCTCTAACAGGGTGCTTTCATAAAATAGATCTTGACATGTATAGCCTGTAATACAAAGTTCTGGAAACACTACAAGTTGAGTATCTTTATCAATTTCAGATATACAATTTAATATTTCTTTTTTATTTTCATATGGACTTGCGATATGTACTGTAGGCGTACACGCAGCTACTTTATAATATGAATAACGATGCATAAAATCCCTCATTTCTTCTCATGAATTATAACAAAAAAAAAGCCCTATTTGTAGGGCTCAAAATTTAGTTTTGACTTAATTCATGCACTCGATTGCCATATTTTGATTCGTCAGCGTTTATTTTCTCGTTTTCTGTTGCGTATTTTTTAACTAATACACTAGATTTAGCAATTGGTTGTAAAGTACCTGCACCAGCTACACAACCGCCTGGACAAGCCATTCCTTCAAGAAGGTAACCATCTAAACGTCCAGCTTTAGCCATCATAAGCATAGTTTTACAATTTTTTAAACCTTCGGCTGCTTGTACTTTAACTTCCATATCTGGATGTTCTTTTAAAATCAAATCTTTAACGGCTTTAGCAACACCTCCGCTAACAGCAAAACCGCGACCAGCGTTTGTTGCTTCATCAAGTGGGTCTGAAACAGTGAGTTCATCAAGTTGAATGTTTTTTGCCTTAAACATACCCATTACTTCTTCAAAAGTTAATACAAAATCAATATCACTTCGAATTGTTCTACGACTTGCCTCTAATTTTTTAGCTGCACAAGGACCAATAAATACAACTTTAGCATGTGGCTTTTCTTTCTTAATTAATCGTCCTGTTAAAACCATTGGTGTTAAAGCCATTGAAATGTATGACTTAAATTGTGGGAATGTTTTTTTTGCCATTACAGACCAAGCTGGGCAACAACTTGTAGCCATAAATGGTTGTTTTTCAGGGACTTTGTCTAAGAAGTCTTCTGCTTCCTCAATTGTACATAAGTCTGCTCCTATTGCGACTTCAACAACATCCGCAAATCCTAACTCTTTTAATGCCCCTTTTACTTTATCTGGTGTTACTTTAGGACCAAACTGTCCGACAAACGCAGGAGCAATTGCTGCAATAACTTCATAGCCTTCTTTCATGGCATAAATTGTTTGGAAAATTTGGCCTTTGTCAACTATAGCTCCAAAAGGGCAATTTACTAAACACATTCCACAACTTACGCATTTATCATAATCAATGTCTGCGCGTCCATCTTCATCACTGCTAATTGCATCCATACCACAGCTTGCTGCACATGGACGTTCAATTTTAGTGATAGCATTGAAAGGACATGCATCCATACATCTTCCACATTTAATACATTTATCCTGGTCGATTAGACTTTTTCCATTTACGATATGAATAGCATCTTTTGGACACACTTCAGTACATTGGTGTGATAAGCAACCTTGACATGCATTTGTGACAAAAACCTTTTTTTCAGGACATCCATTACATGCAAATTTAATTACATTAATTAATGGATCGTCATAGTATTTTTCTGCAATTGCACTTTCTTCAATTCCGCTAGATACATTTGAATATTCTGTGATATCTCGTACAGGTAATCCTATACCCAAACGTAATCTTTCAGCGATGATTGCTCTTTCTAAAAAGATACTATCACGATATTTAGATTTTGTACCTGGTAAAATTTCATAAGGTATTTCTTCCAATCGTTTCGCATAATCTATATCATCCGAATAAGCCATATCCGCGATCGCACAAAAAACCTGGCGGCGAATATCTGTAACTGAGTTGTAAACTCCTCTCATATTTCCTCCTTAACATTTTTCCTCTTTTAGACTCTTCATTATTATAGCGTATATAGAGAGTTTGTGAAAGTTTTAATTAGTAATTTTTTCTTTCATTCAACGAAATATAAGTGATATAATACCGAGCGAGGTGAAATGTTTGGTAAAAATTATATGGGATTGGAATGGAACGTTATTAAATGATGTTGATTTAAGCTATCAATGTATGAATCGATTATTAGATTATCAAGGTTTGCCTAAACTTCATGACATTTCTCAATATAGAGAAGTTTTTGAATTTCCTGTAGAAAAGTACTATCAGACTGTTGGTTTTGATTTTAATAAAACTCCATTTTCTGTATTAGCACAAAAATATATGGATGATTATCAAGATAAAAGTTATAAATGTTTATTATATTCGGATGTTATGGATGCTTTATCTAGGGCAAGAAAATATGGATTTTATCAAGCGGTTCTCTCGGCAAGTCACAAAGATAATTTGATGGCACAAATACAAAATTTACATATGGAAAATGAGTTTGACTCGATATGGGGTATTGAAGATATTTATGCTACTAGCAAGCTTGATATTGCTTATGAATTCAAAAAAACATGTGGTTTGGATGATGAAATTTGGCTTGTTGGGGATAGTCTACATGATTACGAGGTGGCAAGTCACATAGGTGCTCATTGTATATTGGTAAGTTCTGGGCATCAAAGCAAAAGTAAATTATCTTCAAAATGTGATTTGGTTGTTGATCATTTAATAGAAAGTTTAGATATTATTTATGAAAGAAATAAAAATTAATACGAATGATGCGAATCAAAGATTGGATAAATTTTTGTTAAAAGCTTTTCCCAACCTATCTAAATCATTGATGTATAAAGCTATTCGAAATAAAAAAATTAAAGTAAATCGGAAACGATGTGAATTTAATCAACAATTAAAAGAAAATGATACAATTTTATTATTTTTGCCTCCGGATGTTTTAGAACAGAAGAAAGAAAAAGAAGTGCATTTTGAAAAAAGTGAATTAGATATTGTTTATGAAGATGACAATTTATTGATTGTAAATAAACCATATGGATTGTTGTCGCAAAGAGATTCTCAAGGAGATCAAGATTGTTTAGTAAGGAGAATTCAAGCTTACCTTTATAAGAATAAAGAATATGATCCTGAAAAAGAGAATAGTTTTGCGCCAACTATATGTCATAGATTGGATCGAAATACAACAGGTTTAGTGATTGCAGCAAAAAATGCAAATGCCTTACGTGCAGTTAATCAAGCTATCGCGAGCCGAGAAATCACAAAGATATATAAAGCAAAAGTTTTTGGACTATTTTATGAAGAAGACTTTTCTATGCGTTATTTTCTGAAAAAAGAAGGAACAAAAGCGCTTGTTTCTGATAAAAAAAGGGAAGGATATGTTGAAGCAAAGATGGATTGTCATGTGGAAAGACAATATGATAATTGTGCGGATTGTATAATCACGTTACATACAGGCCGATTTCATCAAATACGTGCTTTAATGGGATATATTCACCATCCTTTAATCGGAGATGTAAAGTATGGATATCGTGGTAGAAAAGTAAAAATAGAATTACAAGCATATCAGCTTATTTTTCATAAACTTGATTTGCCAATTAAGAAAAAAAAGATTACTATTTTAGATTAGGAGGATATGATTATGGAAGAATATCGTTATTTATTGGATATTGCCGTTATTCTTTTAATGACGAAAGTATTTGGGCTTTTTTCAAGACGTCTTCAAATGCCATCTGTTGTTGGAGCCTTAGTTGCAGGAATAATTTTAGGACCTGCTGTATTAAATATTGTACAGCCTAGCCAATTGATTAATTCTTTGTCAGAAATAGGTGTTATTGTTTTAATGTTTGCAGCCGGTTTAGGAACAAGTATTGCAGATTTAAAAAAGGCAGGCTTTAAAGCTTTCGTGATTGCGTTATTAGGTGTGTTAGTTCCTTTGGGAATTGGGTACGTTGTTGGAAGTTTCTACAATACGAGTCCAAATGCATGGATTGGAAACTTGTTTTTGGGTGTAATATTAACGGCTACAAGTGTTGGTATCACTGTCGAAACGTTAAAAGAAATGGGTTGTATGTCAACAGATAGTGGAAATGCAATTTTAGCTGCTGCCGTAATAGATGATGTTTTAGGTATTATTTGTTTGACATTAGTTTCTGGTATGGCGGATAGTTCCGTGAATATTGGAGAAGTTTTATTTAAGATTGTTCTTTTCTTTATATTTGTTATTGTTGTTGGTGTTGTTTTACACAAAATTTTCTCATGGTGGTTTGATCATGATTCTAGAGGTGGATTACAGAGATATTCCATTACATCCTTTGCGTTTGCTTTGTTAATGGCGTTTTGTTCTGAAGCTTTTTTTGGAGTTGCGGATATTACAGGAAGTTTTTGTGCAGGACTGATTATATCTGGAACAAGTCAATGTTCTTATGTAACAAAGCGTATCGGCACATTATCTTATATGTTGATTACACCAGTGTTTTTTGCAAGTATTGGATTGAAACTATCTCCAATCACATGGAGTTGGACATTGATTGAGATGGTTATTGTATTGTGTGTTGTAGCAGTGCTTACAAAAATTGTAGGATGCGGATTGGGCGCTTTGGCTTGTAAGTATAATATGAAACAATCATTACGAATTGGTTGTGGAATGATTAGTCGTGGTGAAGTTGCCTTGATTGTCGCAAATAAAGGAATGTCACTTGGAATTTTACCAGCTTTCTTTGTTACGCCAGTTTTATTATGTGTTGTATTTACAACGATTATAACTCCAATATTGTTAAAATTTGTTTATAAGAAAGAAGAAAATGATCCGGATTTTATCGAAGTTGTATAAATTAAGGATTTATTCACAAAGAATCTTTATACTATAAGTATGAAGATTCTTTTTTTAGTATATATTTTGTTCAATTTATTTTTATTTCCAATAAATATATCCTTTATTTATGGGATTCTATTTTTAGCGTGTTTGTTTTATCAAGACTATAAGACGATGTATATT
>CAVGPK010000061.1:0-11316 GCA_963631155.1 bacterium
TATAAGTCATACTAAGACCTCCTATTCTCTTATACGAAAAAATTGGAGGTTTTAGTAAAAATTTTTAATTTTTTTTGCATATGAAAAAGAGCACCCATATACAATGATGCTCTTATAAGATAAGAATTAGCTTTTTAAATTTTTTATTTCCTTAACTACGATGTTTATCTTAATAGTACTTTTTCTGTATCTCATCTTTGCTTTTTACATATCCTTAAATTCTATGGCGTGAATACAATTTTCTTTGGCATACTCCAATGCATTTTGTGTATACCCTGATTTTGAAAATACCATAAAATATATTTTTTTATTAGGAAAAATAGATGACTTCATAAATAACTCAGACAATATTTTTCGATCCACTAACTTATTGAGCCATTTACACTCTGCCAATAAATAGACATCTGGACTAATAGCCATAACATCGATTTCAGCTTCTTTTTTCTGTACTGGATTATTTCCCCACCATTTTCCAATTTTTTCAGGTATAAAAGGTAAACTTAAAAATACCTGTTCTTGGTATAAATATTCCATACAAATTCTTTCAAAAACATATCCCATATAATCCGATAAATGAGACTTAACATTTTTTTCATACACTATTTTTCCTAATCCCAATTGGATATTTGTATAGTTAGGACGCACAAATCTATACCAAAACAAAAACATAGTATCCTTTATTTTATATATTGTTTTTTTACTCGTTTCCTTCGCCGTTACTGGACATTCTTTTTCTACAATACTCAATTCAATTAATGATTTTAATAAAGCACTGCAAGAAGGTGTATCTAATCCTACCTTATTTGAAATTTCATTTAAGCGACTACACCCAGAAGCAATTGCACCAATGATACTATTGTAGCTTGCAGGGTTTCGCATTTCTTGTTTCAAAAGATTCATAGGTTCTTCAACTAAAACTCCATTCGCATCAAAAAACAAATCCATAATATTTTCATCTAAAGATTTGGAATCATCAATTTTTAACAAATACTCTGGAATTCCCGCAGTAATCCCATATACAATTGCTTGATCATATATATCATATTGCGGAACCATTTTTCTAGTTTCTATATAGTTAAAAGGCATAATTTTAAATTGTGCACTTCTTCTTCCATATAAAGGACTTTTATAGCCTAACACCTGATTCTCCATGAAACTCATACTAGAGCCACACAAAATTAAAAACATATTTTTATCTTTCCAACATAAATCAATATGTTTTTGTATCAAAGAAGAAATAGGTGAATAACTTTGTGCTAGATACGGATATTCATCTATCGCCAATATCACTCTTTTTGTTTCTAAAAGTTGATCAATCGCATCAAATAAACTTTCAAAAGATGTATAGCTAACCCCTTCCTCTTTGTGAATAGCCATAGAAAGTCCCATCAAATTTTCTTTGTACGTTCCCTCCAAAGAAACAAAGAAAATACTCTCTTTATCTTTCAAAAATTCTCGAATCAATGTTGTTTTTCCAACACGCCTTCTTCCATAAATGACCGCAAATTGGAATTCATTTAAAGCATACATTGTATTTAATTTTTCTAATTCCTTTTCTCTACCTACGAACATATTCCCTCCAATAAACTAAGTTATAATTTACTAAATCATAACTTAGTTTATTAATAAGCGCAACAAAAAAGGAGCTCATGCTCCTAGATTTTCTTCATACGATATTCATAAATATAGTCATCCATGATATAGCCTTGTCCAATATCGGTTTCATCCGAATCAATCCATTGGAAACCAAATTTTTCATACACATCTAAACTATGTTTATTTCCTTTATTACAAGTTAAATAGATCGCCTGATAGCAATACTTTTCCGCCTGTTCTTTGACAAAATCAAACATGGCAGTCGCATAATGATGTCCTCTTGCCTCCTTCTTTAAATAGAATTTGGACAAAAATAAACGATCTGGCTGGTTCTGTAAACCAATATAACCCACCTTTTCATCTTCTTTCTTTACTAAATAATAATGATATTGATGATGTTTAATCTGATCCGTCATGGCATTATAACTTTGAAATTTATCCACCATATAATCAATTTGCTCTTGAGAAATTATACCTGGAAAGTATTCATTCCAAATACCACACGCAAACTCAGCCAACTCTTTTACTTGTTCATCACTCTTACACGCTTCAAAACTAATATTTTTCATAATGAATTTTCTCCTCACTCCACTTATCTTTTACTCGAATTTCTTCATCTACATATCCAAAAGAAATCATCCATAAAGGAATAATACCCTTTGGAAGTTTAAAATAATGATTTAATGCCAACATTCTTTCGGCTTCAGGGTACACACCCAACCAACAAGAACCAATACCTAAGCTTTTGGCTTTTACCAACATATTCTCTGTAGCCGCCGCTGCATCTTGTTGACAATAATCGATATTGATTCCAACATTTAAATCCGCACACACCACAATTCCCAAAGCCGCCTTTTCTAAAGGTTTGGCATATGGTGTCATCAAACTTAGATCACATAACGTCTCTTTATTTTCTACCACAATAAATTGCCAAGGTTGTTTATTGGCAGCACTAGGAGCACAAAATCCAGCCCGTAAAATCTTTTGAATCTCTTCCTTTTTTAAAGGTATATCCTTATATTTTCTTATACTTGTACGATTATAAATTGAATCCATGCTACCCCTTCCTTCTCTAGCCCTATTCTAACACAATTCACAAGTGAAAACATTTTCAAATCAAGAATGAAAATGCTACAATACACACAGGAGGATTTTTATCTATGTTAAAATTTGAACCATTTTATGAAGAATACGTAAAAACACTTGATGCGTTCCATCTTGCGTTCTCTACGATTTATTTTGAGCAAATGACCATTGCTCCAAAGAAAGGAATCCCATACTCAAATGAGATGTTGTCAAGATTGTCTAAACAAGCTTTTCAAATCGAAAACAATCCTGAAACCATTCAAAAAATTAAAGAATACGCAAAAACATTGCCTGAAGGAAGCTTAGAAAAGAAAGAAGTTGATTTTCGACTTGAAAAATTAGCCGACTCCGAAAACATTCCTAGCGATGTATATGCACACTATGTAAAAGTAAAAGCTGACAGTGAACTTGCTTGGCACGAGGCAAAGGAAACGAATAACTATGAACACTTTAAACCTCATCTACAAGCCATTATGAAAGAAACGTTAGATTTATTGAAATATTCACCAAAATTCAACGGCAATAATGCCTACGATTTATTATTGGATCAATACGAAAAAGGAATGACACAAGAAAAATATGATGAGTTCTTTGAAAATGTAAAGGAAAAATTAGTTCCTCTCATTCAAAAAATCAAAGAGAAACCTCAAATTGAAGACGCTCCTTTACACGCTACTTATGATTTGGATCGCCAAGAAAAATTTATGGATGAAATTTGTAAGTACATGCAAGTGGATTCTGAAAAAGTATATTTATCTACAACAGAACATCCATTCACAGATTTCTTTTCACACAACGATACACGTATCACAACACACTACTATCCAGATCAATTCTTAAGTGCCATTCTATCCACAGTACATGAATATGGCCACGCACTATATGGTCTTCAAATGGATGCAGACTTTGAAGGAACTATGTTATGTGAAGCTGTAGGATCAGCTGCCCATGAATCACAATCTCGATTCTTAGAAAACCATATTGGAAGAAGTAAGGCTTTCTGGCAAGCGAACTATCCAAAACTTGTAGAACTATTCCCAGAATTTAAAGAAGTATCAATTGATGATTTAGTTGATATGATCAATAAAACAGAATGCTCTCTAGTACGTACCGAAGCCGATGAATTGACATACCCATTACACATCATGATTCGTTATGAGATAGAAAAAGATATTGCCAATCAAAATGTAGATTATGATCAATTACCAGAAATCTGGGCTGATAAATATGAAGAATATTTAGGCGTAAGACCACAAAATTACGCAGAAGGCATTCTTCAAGACATGCATTGGTCTACTGGCTATTTAGGTTATTTCCCTACATACGCTTTAGGTAGTGCCTATGCTGCACAAATTTATGCGACAATGGAAAAACAAATTGATGTAGAAAAGGCATTATTGACAAACCATTTTGAAGAAATCACAAACTGGCTAGAAAAGAATGTTCACCATTATGCCGCAAGTAAATCTATGGCTGAAATCGTAGAAGAAGTTTCTGGAGAACCTTTCAATCCAGACTACTATACAGATTATTTAATCAAAAAATATACAAAATTATATCACTTAGACTAAGGGCCTATAGGGTCCTTTTCTTATAAGGAGGAAACCATGTTAAAATTTGAACCATTCTACCAAGAATACGAAAGAACGCTTGCCGCCTTTCAATTAGCACATTCTACCATTTATTTTGAACAAAGCACCTTTGCCCCAAAAAAAGGAATTCCTTACTCAAATGAAATGTTATCAAGACTTTCTAAACAAGCCTTTATTCTAGAAAACGATCCAGAGATGTATCAAAGAATCAAGGAATATTATTCTCGATTAGAAGATAGTGATGAAAAAATCGAGGTAAAGAAAAGATTAGAACAACTTGAAAATTCAAAAAATATTCCGAGTGATGTTTATGCTCATTTTGTCAAGACCAGAGCCGATAGTGAACTTGCTTGGCATAAAGCTAAAGAGACAAATGATTATGAACTTTTTAAACCTCATCTTCAAGCTATTATGGAAGAAAAATTAGAGCTAACAGAAAAGTACAATCCAAAATGTGATGGAAAAAATACATATGACGTATTATTGAATGAATATGAACCCGGATTAACACAAAAAGAATATGATGAATTTTTCAATGTGATCAAGGAAAAATTGGTTCCTTTCATTCAAAAGATTAAAGAAAAACCTCAAATTGATGATTCCATTCTACATCAAAATTATGATGTAGAACGTCAAAAAAAATTCATGAATAAGGTCTTAGAATTTTTAAGATATGATTCTTCAAGAACCTATATTGAAACGACAGAACACCCATTTACTCATGGTTTATCTCACAATGATTTACGTATCACAACACATTATTATGAAAACGACGTGACAAAAGCCGTCATTTCAACCATTCATGAATTTGGACATGCGCTATATACCCTTCAAATGAATGCGGATTATGAAGGCACTCTATTAACACATTGTGGTGCAGCAGCCCAAGAAAGCCAGTCTCGCCTTTTAGAAAATTATATTGGACGCTCCAAAGCTTTTTGGCAAGTGATGTATCCTGATTTCGTACAAATTTTCCCTGAATTTATGAATGTTTCAGTAGATGACTTTTATAAAATGTTAAATAAAGTCGAATGCTCATTGGTACGTACAAAAGCAGATGAATTAACGTATCCTTTACATATCTTAATTCGTTATGAATTAGAAAAGGATATTGCCAATCATAAAATTGATTATGATAAATTACCTGAATTATGGGCTGATAAATATGAAGAATATTTAGGTGTACGTCCACAAACTTACAGTGAAGGTGTTTTGCAGGATATGCATTGGTCTAGTGATTTTTACGCCTACTTCGCAACATATGCATTAGGTAGTGCCTATGCAGCACAGATTTATGCATCCATGGAAAAAGAGATGGATATCAAAAGTGTAATTAAAGAAAACCACTTTGACAAAATCGCAAAGTGGCTTGAAGATAATGTGCATCATTATGGTGCTACATTAACCATGGCACAAATTGTTGAGAAGGTTTCAGGTGAACCTTTTCATCCAAAATACTATATAGATTATTTAATTAAAAAGTATAGTGAAATCTATAATATCTAAAGGGAAGCCATTCCCTTTTTTTCATGATATTTTTTCTTAATATATAAGCCTAGTAAAATACCAATCACATATAAAGTGATATCCCCAACATCAAAGACGCCTCGATGGAAGATTAATTGTAAAAGTTCACATCCAAAACCAATGACTACACAAACGATAAAATTGTCTTTATCCTTTTTGGCAAACAGCCCATTCATCCATGGCATAAACATGAAGTAGCCAACATTAAACAACATGACCACCCTTTCAATCCAAGATCCATAATACACTTCTCGTATACACGCAAAAGGATTAAGTTGTATCATTCGTATCCCTTGATCATATCTCACAAGCAAGGCAATAATCAACAGGACATAATATACAAAAAAGAGTAACACTCGATGTCCAACAGTCCAGTGATTCGTAAAAAAGAGAACGCCCTCATAGACAAAGATGATTTCAATGAAACATACAATCACATGAAGAAAATCAGATGTCATTCCTACCAAATCCATTAAAACCGAAACAATATAATAGTGGACAAACAACGCAAAAATAACACTTAATACTAAATACAATGCTTTTCTCATTATCTGTCCCCCTTCATAACGTTATCCTATTATACAACAATTTTTTAAAAGAAAACTTAAAATCATAAAAAAATAGGATGAAAACTCATCCTATAAATATTGTTCAATAGCTTGTTTTAATTGAGGCTTAGCCATGTAGCCTTGGAAAGCATTGGCTTGTGTTCCATTTTTAAATAGAATCATTGTAGGAACAGCCATGATGCCAAAGCGCTTTGCTAAATCTGGACTTTCATCCACATCCACCTTCACAATTGTTACTTTATCTTTTAATTCTTCTGAAAGCTCTTCAAGTACAGGTGTCAACATTTTACAAGGTCCGCACCATGTTGCGAAAAAGTCAACAAGTACTAAATCTTCTTTCATAAGATCGTCAAATTCTTCTGTATTTACAATTTTCATCTACGTTTCCTCCTTGTCTCTATTCTATAAAATTCCTTTTCGCAAGTCCATTTCTTTGCCCGCAAGTAAGGCATCAATGACTTTACCAATCCCATTATTCATATTGGTATCGGTAACTAGAGTGGCCGCATATTTGGCTTCATCCATCGCATTGCCCATCGCAACACCAATACCGGCTTGTTGAAGCATTTTTAAATCATTCTCAGCATCCCCAAAAGCCATCACTTCATTCATGGTAAAGCCAAGCTTCTCACTAATTTTCCACAATGCACTTGCCTTACTGACATGCTTAGGCATGATTTCCATCCATTCAGGACCTACCATCAAAACATCATAATCCGATAGTGCTTCTTTCATCGCATCCAAGTTCTTTTCAAAAAAACGTTTCGAATGCACCATAATGACCTTATTAATATCTTGTGACATTTTAATTTCTTTTAAAGGTAAATCAATAAAATTTCGATTTTCTCTTCCCGCTCTCAAGCCATAATCGGCTGGTTTTCCAAGAACAGCTTCCTTGATTTTTTTCTTCATACGATTCAAATCTGAAACATAACTATAGAAGTCGTATCCACATTGAAAAATGCCTTCAATGCCAAATTCTTTACATACTCTTTGAATTTTTAAACCATCCTCAGGCGTTAATACATCATCTAAGTCATATTCTTTATTTTTAAAATCATAGATGATTTGTCCATTGACTAAGGCTAAAAAGTGATTTCCCTTATCCAAACCTAAAGGTTCATAGACAAAGGAACATCCATTTTTATCTCGTCCAGATGCGATCACGATATGCAAACCTGCATCCATGGCTTTTTGAATGGATTGAAATGTTCTTGGATCAATATCTTTTGTCCCCTCTCGTAACAGGGTTCCGTCTAGATCAAAGGCCAAACATTTAATACTCATATTATTTATCCAATTCCTCTTGGTAAGAGAATAATTCCGTACAATAGTGTCCATTGAAGCATGCCAAGCATAAACCAATGCCTCCAGCTGCCTCTTTTACTTCTTCTTCCGTCATAAAACGTAAGGAGTCGGCATGAATGTATTCACAAATTTCATCCGCACTCAATCTTGCCCCAATCAATTGATCCTTTGTCGAAGTGTCTACTCCATAAAAACATGGGCTTGTGATAACCGGACTGGCAATACGTACGTGCACTTGTGTTGCGCCGGCATCCTTTAATAATTGAACAATACGTCTAGAAGTTGTACCACGAACAATCGAATCATCAATCATGACAATGGATTTTCCTTTTACAACGCTCGATACAGGACTTAACTTTAAACGAACACTACGATCACGCATGGCTTGTGTTGGCTGAATAAAGGTTCTTCCTACATAACGATTTTTAAATAATCCAGTTTCAAATGGAATGCCCGCCTCTTCGGCATATCCAATTGCTGCAGACAATGAAGAATCCGGAACCCCAATGACAATGTCGGCATGTAAATCTTTGTCGTTTCTAGCCAAAATAGACCCTGTCATTTTTCTAAAGGCATGCACATTCTTAGATTCCACAACACTGTCTGGACGAGCAAAATAAATATATTCCATAGCACACATATGATTGTCTGTGTTGGTTGAATACATTTCATGAGTAACAATTCCCTTATGGAATTCAACGATTTCTCCTGGTTTTAAATCTGTACTTTCATAGATTCCCATGACTTCGAATGCACAAGTTTCACTACTTAATACATAGCCATCTTTGCTTTTGGCATAAGAAAGAGGACGTAATCCATGACGATCTCTAACGGCAAAGATAGTATCTTCATTCATAACTAAGAATGAAAAGGCCCCTTCAATCTTATTTGCCGTCTTCATAACACGCTCTTTTAAAGTTCCTTTTTCCTTTTGGATTAAGTGAAGAATGATCTCACTATCACTCGTTCCTTGGAAAATGGCTCCTTGATTTTCTAATTCAATACGAAGCTCTTTTTCATTGACGATTTGTCCATTATGAACGATGGCCAAAGATCCATTGTGGCCCTTTGAAACGATGGGTTGAATATTTTCGTTTTCCTGTCCACCGGCTGTACTATAGCGAACATGACCGATAGCCATATCTCCAACCATAGATTCCAATTTATCCTTTTGGAAAACATCAACTGTTAACCCCTTTCCTTTTTGAAGGGTAATCGTTTCTCCGTCGCATACCGCAATTCCACTTGCTTCCTGGCCACGATGTTGCAAAGAGTGCAAACCATAATACGTAATACTGGATGCATTTTCTACTTTATAAGCACCAAACACACCACATTCTTCATGAATTTCATCAAACATATCCGGATCTCCTTATTTATTGTTCCATTATATCATCAGTCTCTTTTTTTCGCATTAATATCGTAAAGTCTTAGCGCAAAAACACTTGTATAGGGAAGTGTTGTACATTGTTCTACACTTTCCTTAAATCCACAATGTTCCATTAATAGATGTAGGCCATGTATGGCCTCATCCCCACTTAATTCATCCACCTTAGCTTTTGCGAGTATACTTTCATAATAGGCTGTAAAGCCATATCCCTTTTGTACATATCCATTTAGTAAAGATAGAGAAACAGAAATATCCCCATGATTTTTTAGACATTCATACTTTCTTCCAACCTTTGCCCCATGAATATAAAGTGTGATTTCATGATCTACGACTTCATATCCAAATGAAACGGGGACCATATATATTTCGGTATCATAAAGGCCCAAAGTCACAATGTCACAATGTGAAATGATTTGTATGATTTCATCAAAGTCTTTGACTTCTCTTTTAGATAACCTCATATTTCTTTTGTTTTTCCTTTCGTTCAATATAAAGACGAAGCATTTTATAAATACTTGCTACTGTTGGAATGCCTAAAAACATTCCTGGAATACCGCCTAAACTTCCAAATACGACAACGGTCATCATTACATAGATGCCTGGAAGTCCTACGGAATTTCCTACGACTCGAGGGTAGATGAGGTTACTTTCAATTTGTTGAAGAATACATAGATAGAGTAAGAACCATAAGGATGTGATAGGACTAACTGTAAAGACCATAAACATACCAATAGCTCCACCAATATAAGCTCCAATCATAGGAATGATATTAATAAAGCCAACTAAAGTACCAATCATGGCTGGATAGGGCATGTGTAGAATGATCATTCCAATGGTGCATAGTGTACCTAATATAGTGGCTTCTATGCATTGCCCTCCAATAAAAGAGCCAAAGGTTTGATAGGTAATTTTTAAACATACATCCACACGTTCTTTCATGTCGCATGAAAGATATAAGTTTGTAAGGCGGTGATATAGGCGAACAAAGCGTTCTTTATCGAGTAATACATAGATTGCGAAGATCACAATCAGCACAAAATTGAATATACCACTAACTACAACGCTAACGACATTGATGGTTGTTCCTAATACATTTCCAATGCCGTTTGATACAATGCCAATGGAAGATTGTAGAATCTTTTTCCAATTAATATCCAGACTACTAATGTATTCAGATATTTGAGGATTGTTTTCAAATAAGTCCGCAAGATATTTTTGTATATGATCAAAATATTTTGGACAGACATTAATCAGCACTTTACTTGCCTCTATCAAGGATGGGAATACGAGTGTAATTAGAAAATAGATAAATAAACAAATGAGAATAAGGGAAAGTAATAAACTGATGGCCCTTTTTCCCTTTTTCATAAAGTCTAAATGTTTTTCAATACGAACCATGACTAGGTTGATCACAAAGGCCAACATGGCTCCGAATACAAGCACTTTACTAGCTTGCCAAAATAAAGAAAGTGTTTGAATTAATACATCCAATTTAATTAATCCAATTAGAATGAATGTGATTACGGCTATATAGATCCATATGTTTTTTTTCTTCATAGATACCTCACAAAATACAGTCTTATTTTACCATAGACAAAAATAAAAAAAACAGTCAATATGACTGTTATATGTAAAGTGGTGCCGACTATAGGAATTGAACCCACAACCTACTGATTACAAGTCAGTTGCTCTACCAATTGAGCTAAGTCGGCAAATGTATATTTTGGTGCAGAGAAAGGGATTTGAACCCTCACGCGATCTCTCGCACTGCCGCCTGAAGACAGCGTGTCTTCCGTTCCACCATCTCTGCGACTGAGAGTATTATACTAAAAAAAAGAAATGGGCGCAAGACCCATTTCTCATTTTACTTATTCAGTTTTTTCGTCTTCTTCTTCAGAATCATCTTTCCATTTACGACCTACACAGAATACTACGATTTGAACTACAGTTAATACTACCATCCAAACTGTATATTTATCTGTCCATGTCATTAAATTACTCATATCTTCTGTCAATAAGAAGAATACAACAGATCCAATTCCAAGTAATACGGCAAGTACTCTTGAAATCATTCCACGCTTCTTAGCTTCTTCACTTTCGTTTTCATCATTCATTTCTGCATCTTCACTATCTTCTTCGTCTTCATCATCTTTATGACGTTTAGAAAGAAGTAATACAAGTCCGAATAATACCGTTAAGATCGCAGCTAATAAGTTAATCAATGCCCAATATGCTTTTGCCTTAGCCT
>CAVGPK010000062.1:0-11313 GCA_963631155.1 bacterium
ATTCAATTCAATTCCATCAATAACTACAGAACCACTTTGTTTTTCCAATAGACCCATGATTAATTTCGCAATCGTTGATTTACCACTTCCATTATGTCCAACAATTGTTGTATAACTTCCTTCTTCAACAGAAAAAGAGACGTTTTTAATCGTCTGTCTTTCTTCTACATAAGAATAATTTAAATCTTTCACTTCAAGAATTGCCATAATTGCCTCATTGATTTAAATTCACTAATATTTCCACTAAACTTCTAACTCTTTGACACTTTGTATTACGATATTGTCTTTTACGATCTAATAATACCGCATTGATTCCTGCTTCACTTGCTTCCACAACATTTGTTTCTAAATCACTAGATACATACATCACTTCACTATTTTCATAAGATGTTATATCTTTTGCCTTAGAAAAGAATTGTGGAGATGGTTTACTAACTTTATAATTCTCTGCACTTAAAATTCCATATGGATGTAAGTTATTTCTACGTACCACTACATGAATATAATCTTCAGAATGATTTGTAAGAATATATACAGGTAAAGGACATTTCATAAAGAATTCTTTTACATCTGGATAAATTGGAGAATACATCCAGAAATTCTTTAATAAAGTATGCATTTGTTTACGATCTTTTTTTAGATTGTATTTTTCAATTGCAGTTGTGATGATCTTATCTTCCATTTCATCCATTGTCATGAAATTCTCGCCTTGAGAAACTGCTTCTAAAGCAGTTAGTTCTTCTTTATAAAAAGCCACTGCTTCTTCTTCACTTTTAATATTACTATTGTTGATTACTTCACGGATCAATTCAGAGTAGTCCATCCCTTTTGCGGCTATCATCGCTCCAGCAAAGTCCAAAATAATTGCTTTTATCATCTTTCACCTTCCAAAACTCGCTTATTATACCATAAAGATGCTTGTTTTTTATATTTACATGCATAAGATAGCAGTGTTCACACAAAATGAAAACACTTTCTTTCTATTTTCGTTTAAAATAATTACAAAGAGGTGCGTTTTATGAATATTCAAGAATTCCAACAAGATCGATTTGGTTTATTCATTCATTGGGGATTATATGCAATACCAGCACGCGGTGAATGGCTCAGAAGTGATGAACAAATGAAAGAAGAAGACTATATTCCTTATTTCAATGAATTTGATCCAGATGATTTTCATCCAGAAGTATGGGCAAAGTCCGCAAAAGAAGCAGGTATGAAATACGCAGTCATGACCGCTAAACATCATGATGGATTTTGTTTGTTTGATACCAAAACAACAGATTGGAAAGCAAAAAGAGATTATATTAGAGAATTTTTAGAAGCTTTTCGTAAAGAAGGATTAAAAGTAGGTTTATATTATTCTTTATTAGATTGGCATCATCCTGATTATCCACATTATCAAGACAAGCACCATCCAATGAGAAATCATCCTGAATGTAGTAATGAAAATAGAAACTTTTCAAATTATTTAACATACATGCATGAACAAATCCATGAACTATTAACACAATATGGAAAGTTAGATATCATGTGGTTTGATTTTTCCTATGGCAATATGAAAAAAGATGTTTGGGATGCCAATAAAATCGTTACTATGGCAAGAAAATATCAACCAAATATGATCATTGATAACCGTTTAGAAGGCGATGGTATTTATCCAGGAACGATCATGGAAGAACATCCATCTTTCACTTCTGGTGACTTCACATCTCCAGAACAAATGATTCCTCCAACTGGCATTACCAATAAAGTTGGAAAACCTATTCCTTGGGAAGCTTGTTTAACAATGAATGAACATTGGGGATATTGCGCAAAAGATACAAATTATAAGTCAGCGAAATTGATTATTCGTACATTAGTTGAATGTGTTAGTAAATCTGGCAATTTAATTTGTAATGTTGGGCCTGATGCACGTGGTAAGTTTCCATCTCAATCCACACAAATTTTAAAAGAAATATCTGCATGGATGAAATACAATCAAGCTTCCATTTACAATTGTGGCAAATGTGAATTAGATAAACCAGAATGGGGAAGATATACACAAAACGGAAATAAAATATACGCACATATCTTAGATGAAAGTGTATTTGATATTCCTGTACATATTCCAAAAGATAGAATATTAAAAGTAAGAAGATTATCTGATGGTTCTGAAATCAAGATTCAAACACCTTGGAACGCTGAAAGTTATCCAGATTATACATTCTTAAATATTGATACTGCTTCTCATCAATGTCCAGATGCTATTGATACAGTTATTGAAATTACACTTAAAAAAGAGATTTGAATTCAATCAGATCTCTTTTCTTATTTGTTTCATTTTCCAAAACGTGCCAATAGATTTGCCATTGCGTCATCCATTGTAACTTCTTTCTTGACTGGTTTCTTTTGATATTTCTTTCTATCTTTAGATGATTTCTTTCTCTTGTATTCTGCATCTCTTTGTTCAAGTTGTTCTAATGGAAGAAGGGATAACTGTACTCTACCTCTTTCTTCTTCAATTTCATATACCCAAACATTTACGATATCACCTACAGATACAACTTCACTTGGATGAGAAATGCGATTCATAGACATATGAGAAATATGTGCTAGACCATCCTGATGTAATCCAATATCAATAAATGCACCAAAGTCTACAACATTTCTAACTGTACCTGATAATTGATCGCCCTTATGTAAATCAGAAATTTCTAATACATCGCTCTTTAACAATGCACCATCAAATTGATCACGATAATCTCTTAATGGCTGTCTGATTGCTTCTTCAATATCATTCAATGTGTAAGAGTCAATTCCTAGATCCTTTGTCTTTTCTTCTGGGAATTCAGCATCCTTTTCACCAAGAGTAGTAATGCCACAAGCCTTCATGACTTCTCTAGCAGCGTCATAGCTTTCTGGGTGGATACTTGTTTCATCTAGTGGTTCATCACCATCTGTAATACGTAAGAAACCTGCACATTGTGTATACGCCTTAGGTCCTAACTTCTTAACTTTGAGTAATTGTTTTCTATTTGTAAACTTACCATTTTCATTACGATAGTTGATGATTTCCTTTGCGATACCAGCATTCAATCCAGAAATATGAGTTAATAATTCTACAGAAGCTGTATTTAAATCTGCACCTGTTCTATTAACAGCCTTCATAACAACTTCATCTAATCTTTGAGATAAAGCCTTTTGTGGTAAATCATGTTGATATTGACCAACACCAATAGACTGTGGATCAATCTTAATCAATTCTGCAAGTGGATCTAACAATCTTCTACCAATAGATACTGCTGATCTTTCTTCAATTGCCATATCTGGGAATTCAAGACGTGCAGCTTCTTGTGCAGACCATACAGAAGCACCAGCTTCAGAAACGATTGCGTACTGTACATCTAAATGATTATCCTTGATTAATTCAGCACATAGCTTTTCACTTTCTCTACTAGCTGTACCATTACCAATCGCAATGATTTGTACATGATATTTTTGAATCAAAGCTAAAACCTTTTTCTTTGCGGCTTCAATTGCTTCTACATTTTCTTTATTTGTTTTGAATGGATAAACTTTATCAACTGTCAACATCTTACCAGTTTCATCAATAACAGCTAATTTACATCCATTATAGAAACCAGGGTCAAAACCTAAAACGATTCTACCTTTCAATGGAGCTTGTAGTAATAGCTTTTCAAGATTCATTGAGAAGATTTCGATTGATTGATTTTGTGCTCTTTCACTCAATTCAGAACGAATTTCTCTTTCAATAGAAGGGAACAATAATCTTTCGCATCCATCTGTTGCGGCTTCTTTTAATTCATTTTCTACGGCAGTTTGCTTACCATGTGTTAAATTCTGATAAGCTTCTGCTTCTAAATGTTCTTCATCAAACACAAAAGAAACTGTGATGATCTTTTCTTTTTCAGCACGATCAATAGCCATAATTCTATGATCTGCCAATTGAGAAATCTTTTCACTTCTGTCATAGTACATTTCATAGACTTTATTTTCATCTTTTGCGTCTTTCTTGATCTTAGTAGAAAGTACACCAGATTTTAGGATGTTATCCTTAAAAGCCCATCTTTGTTTTGCGTTATCAGATACCATTTCCGCAATGATATCTTTCGCACCTTGAATCGCTGCCTTTGTATCTTTTACTTCTTCTGTAACGTACTTTGTAGCTTCTTCTTCAAGATTGCCATTTTCATCACACGCTAACATCCAATCGGCAAGAGGTTGTAAACCAAGCTTGATAGCTGTAGTCGCTCTTGTCTTCTTCTTTTGTGCATATGGACGATAGATATCTTCTACTTGAGATAGCTTCGTTGCTTCTTGAACAGACTTCTGAATTTCATCTGTCATCTTTCCTTGTTCTGAAATCAATTTCAATACAGCTTCTTTTCTTTCAGCCAATTTCACTTGATAGTCATATTGTTTTTGAATATATAAAATTTGTTCTTCATCTAATCCTTTAGTTTGTTCTTTACGGTAACGTGCAATAAATGGAACTGTGTTACCTTCTTCCAACATATTTAAAGTATTTTGAATCTGTTCTTCTGTAATCTTTAATTCTTGTGAGATTCGTTTAATGATTTCTTCATTCATTCTTAAATCCTCCTTTACGCTTTGTCTATTCTAACATGGATATAGTAAGATTCACATATTGACATTTCTATATATACCTATTCCCAAAAGAGTCCTTCACACGGAAGGATTCTTTTTTAGATTTTTTAATTTTATTTCATCAGTAAAACAACACTCTTCCATCTAGAACTAAGAACACAAGTAAAGCTACAATCATTAGAATTGTTGTAATGATAGAAATGATTCTGTTTTTCTTTTCTTTTTGAATATATAAGTTTGTAATGACAATCACAAAGAAACAAAAGATAGCTGATAATAAATGATATGGAAACTTCGTTAAAGATTGATAAAAATAATACATTCCAAGTAATGCTTCCAAAGTATTTCCAATACCAAGTACAATTGCACCAATTGGATTTTGTTTTTGAACATAATAGGCAATTAAACCACCTGGCAATGTAAATAAAGAACGAACAAACCAAATATCAAAATAATAGTACAATGCAAGATTCCAAGTAATATGACCAAGCAATGCTTCCACAATAAAAATAACCGGTTGACTAATCAAAAAGAAAACAAAACATTTCAAAGCAGCTTCATAACTCTTTTTACAATTAACAACAACAATTAACGCAAATAGTATCCACCATTCATGTGAAATGCCAATATCCTGAAAAGATGTTCCTTCTAAAAAAGGAACACTCATAATACATCCAACATAAATTCCTACTAGTAATCCAAATAAGATTACGTTTTTCCAACTCATCTTCACATTTCCAAATAATTTTTTCATAGTATCTCCTGTAAATCGCTATCTAGCTTAATTTTTTGATTTGTATCATAGTACACATAATACTTATTTTCAGATTTCACATAAATCACGTCACCTTTTTTTATATTTTTGATTGTACTAAATGATTCTTCTGAAAAAGCATCAATGATATGAACAGAATTAATATTCACCAAATATAAACCATGTGTGTTATCTTTTGGAATCTCATCCATCTCTCCGTCTTTTGTCGCAATAAAATACTGATCATTATATTTATACAGTGTCCCTTTTGATGTTCTATCACCTTTTTGAACATTTAATGGATAAGAAATTGCTTTATCTTTAACATCACTTGTTGTGTCACCATTTGAATCCGTATTTCCATAATTGATATACGCTATTTGATCTTTATATTCAATCGTTGCGATACCACCCTTTTTAGGAATACCAATTTCAGTTGCAGGAAAATCAAAACTAGTTTGCCAATCATCTTTTTGTTGTGAAAGATTGACTTGATATTTTTTAGTTGTATCTCCTTCAGAAATAATAGCCGTCATCATTTCAGCATAGGCACCTCTGATATTAGCTGCATCTGTAGCCTCCCTTGCTTTTTCTAATTGAGAAGAAAAAATAGGAATACCTATAGAAACTAGAACGCCAATGATTGCAACAACGATTAATAATTCTGCTAGCGTAAATCCTTTTTTGTTCATGAAAAACCCCTTAAAGTATCAAACTACTTCTAGTTTATCACATTACTTGTATCAACTACGAAACTATTGAATTTCTTTCCATAGATAGATTGAAAATACAATTTACAGTTCACTTTCTTATTTGTAGAATTTAAAAAGAAAGTGAGAAAGAAATATGATATTACATGTAATGTATAAAACAATGGATGGAAAAAGGAATGATTTCATTCAAGAAATCAAACAATCAAATGTTCTAGATTTAATAAGAAAAGAAGATTGATGTATTTCTTATACTTATTATTTAGATGCATTTGATCCAAATATTATTCTTTTAGTTGAAGAATGGGAAAGTAAAGATAAACAACAAGTTCACTTAACACAAGAACATATGAAAGTTTTATCATCTATTAAAAATAAGTATGTAATTGATACTACAGTAAAAGAAATTGAAAAAAATCGATAAACCAAAGTCAATGAAAATTATGACAGAAGATGAATTTTTGGACCGACTTACTTCTTCTAGAGTTCAATCTAGAGAAGGAAAAGTAATAGATGCAGATAAAATCAAATAATTTTTTTCAACCAGTCAAGTCACACTCATCCTTTCATGTAAGAATCAAATAATAACCGTCTAGAAAAGAAAGAACAGAAAATACACTATATAAACGTTCCTAACGAACGTATAGTTATTCCTGTTCTTTTTTAGATAAGTGAACTATATTAGTCAAGCTTTCTTTGATTCAAATATCTCATCTAGTACCTTTGCAATTTCTTCGATGTTGATAGGTTTTATGATATGTCCGTTCATACCAGACGCAATTGCCTTCTTCCTATCCTCCTCAAAAACGTTTGCCGTCACGGCCACGATTGGAATATTAGCCTTCTGATCATCAGCTAGAGTTCTAATTTTTCTAGTGGCAGTATAGCCATCCATTCTCGGCATCTGAATATCCATCAGAATTAAGTCATACTTGTCTGCTGGTTCTTTATTGATTGTTGCAACCGCAATATCACCATCCTCTACACTATCGACGTTCATTCCTATCTCTTTCAAAATAGTCGTCGCAATCTCTCGATTCAGTTCATTGTCTTCAACCAAAAGCACACTCTTACCACTATAATCGTAGACCTTTTTCTTTTCTTCTTTCGAGATTTTATCACTCACTTTCGGATGTATCAGTACTTCTCGAAGCTCCGACATAAAGATTGGTTTCGACACAAATGCTTCAACTCCTATTTTTCTTGCCTCATACTCACATTCAGTTAAGTCATAAGATGAAAGTACAATAATTGGTGCGTCTTCACTCTTAATCTTACGAATACGTTGAACTATCTCACAACCATTCATATCCGGCATCTGATAATTAATGATATAGACTTTGTATTCATCCCTCATATCTATAGCATCCTTAGCTTGAACAATCGCTTCTTGAGCCGACGTTGTCCAATCAGGACGCATTTGAATATCACAAAGCATCTTACTGACACTTTTACAAGTATTTATATCATCATCAACAATCAATGCCCTAGCTCCAAGCAGCTTTGGAATCGTTTCGTTATCAGCCGGCTCATTAGTAAGGCAGAGGTTCAACGTAACAGTGAACAAGGATCCTTTTCCTTCTTCACTTTCTATCTGTATGTCACCACCCATCATATCTACAATATTCTTCGTGATAGCCATACCAAGGCCCGTACCTTGAATACCACTGACAGTTGAACTATATTCTCTAGAGAATGCATCAAATATATGTCCAACAAACTCCTTCGACATACCAATTCCCGTATCCTTTACAGAAAACTCATATGTTGAATAATGTTTTAAACTACAAGGCTTTTCAATCAATCGAATAATGATATCTCCACCAGGCTGTGTAAACTTGATTGCATTTCCTACAATATTCAGTAACACCTGATTCAAACGCATCTTATCTGTTAGTACATCCTCGTGCACAACATCTTGCGTATCAATAAAAAGATTTAAATTTTTTGAATCAACAAGACTCTGAACCATCGCTTTTAGATCATATAGCAAATTCGGAATATGCACGGCCTTCTCATCAAGTTTTACTGTACCACTTTCAATACGACTCATATCTAAAATATTATTAATAAGACTCAGCAAATGATTACTTGATGTGCTTATCTTGCACAGATAATCTTCTACTTGAGCATGATTATCTAAATGAGTTTGAGCTAGAGACGTAAAGCCAATAATAGCATTCATCGGTGTACGAATATCATGAGACATATTATTAAGGAATGTTGTTTTTGCTTTATTCGCTTGTTCTGCTGCAGCCAAAGCCTGTCTCAAGAACTCCTGTTGTTTAAGATCCTTTGTCTTCTCATTTGTAATATCATGTGCAACATATAACGCTTCAACTGCCCTGCCATTTTTATCTCTACGTTTCACAATAAAACGTGCTTGCATCCACTGTCCCGTAGGAGCTTTGTAATCCATTGTTAATGTATTTACATTTTCAAATCTGTTGGCTAGCGTATTCAAATCCAAGAACTCTCGCAATTGCTGTCTGAATTCTGGTTCTATAAAAGACTCTATGATTGTTTCCTTTACATCATCAAAATTACCTTTACTTGCAGCAATCTTTTCCATGAGTGGCACACTGTTTAGTATTTCATATTCATGTGTAATAATATCTGCTCGGAAAATCGTAGAATAAATGGTTGCCAAAGAGTTAACAACCTCTGCATGCTCTTTTTCTCCTTTAAGCCTTGCCTCTTCCAACTCTCTTTTTTCTTTTTCTTGAGCTTCGTGTTCTTCAATGATTGCATCTATGTTTTGAAATCCTGCTACAACATTTCCTGAATCATCTACTTTTCTAATATCAAACTGGTAATGATGAACTGCGCCCTGTTCTGTGCTTTGATAATTTCCAATATAACTTTCTTGTTTAGAAAATACTTCTCGAAGATTTTTAGTACTAAGCATCCTTGAGATCTTCGCTTTATCCTCATTCGGATAAATATATTTTTCCGCCCAGATTCCAATGATTTTATCAATTGAAAAAGCTTCATCTTTGAGTGCTCTGACCTCTTTATAACCATAATTTTCTGATACTCTTATTGCCCTAGCAGAACCATCATTAAGATTGGCAAGATAAATGTTCATGTAATTTCTAGAGAGAGTGTTGATAATCGCAAACTGCTCTTCAAGTTCCTTCTTATGAGCAGTCTGTTCTTCTACGATCTTATCAATAAGTTGGAAGCCTACTACAACATTGTCCGTATCCCCAACTCTTCTAAAATCATACTGATAGTAATGTTGAACACCATCTTCTATATTACGATATGTACCAACGTATTTATCTTGCTTAGAGAATACCTCTCTAATGTTTTTTACATTTAATGTTTCCTTTATTCGTTTCTTATCATCAGGATGGACAGCTTCACGAACCCATCGATCAATAACGGCATCAAACTGGAATTTCTGGTCTTTAACCTCTCGAATCGCTCTTACATTATAATTATCAGAAAGTCTTATAGCCCTTGCAGTTCCTTCTCTCAAGTTTGCTACAAATACGTTTCTAAAGCTCTTACACAAAGCATTGATAATTGCGAGTTGTTCTTCCACTTCTTTTTGTTTGACAGTTTCCTCTTTTCTTTTAGCTATCTCAGCTTTCTGATGTTCTTCAATAATGTCATCAATATTTTGAAAACCTGCTACTGCTTTTGTGCCATCATCATTCGCCTTGAAAAAGCTATATTGAAAATGATGAATCTCACCATTCACAAGACTGCGGTAATTTCCAACAAACTCATCTCGCGTCTCGAAAACCTTTTTTATATTTTCTATCGTAATTGTTTCGCTAACTTTTTCTCTGTCTTCTGGATATACAATTGTGTTAATCCAATTTTCGAGAACAATTTCAAATAAAAACTCATCATGATGGTTCATACTCGGAACATTAACATAAGATGCGTCTAATTTAAGAATTCTTCCAGTCTTCTTTTCAAGATCCAACCAATAAACATTTTTAAAATGACGAGCAAGCGTATCAAAAACCATCAACTGTTCATTACGCAAGTCTACCTCATTATTACGTTGCACAACAAAATTCGTTATATCTGTAAGTGTCCCTTGATAAAAAGTTTTATTACCAACTGTCACCAAAGAAGTAGAATCAGACACCCAAATATACCCATTCTTACTTCTCATACGGTATGTGGTATCTATAACATTCTTATGCGAGCTGTGATCCAATAATTTTACATACTTTGCTGTAACAGCTTTATCCTCAGGATGCACCATATTAATAAACTTATTATCAAACTCAGTCTTAATCTCATCCCGTGTCCATCCAAACATTTCACAAAAACGATCACTGACATAGAGAAATGGGTATCCCTCTTCTGTCACACAACAATGATAGCCTCCTGGCATATTTTCAATGGTAGTTTTTGATAATTGATTCAATCGTTCAAGTTCATTATGACGGTCTATAAACTCAGTCATATCATTGCAAAAGAATATAATTACAAGTTTTCCATCCTCTGCAAGTACAACCTTTGCATTATTTACTGTCCATATCGAACTTCCATCTTTTCTAGACATACGACAGGTAATCTTATAAGTCATACCCTCGTAAAAATTTCCATTATTTAGTTCCTTAGCAACTCGCTCCATATCCTCTGGATGAATGATATTCACAACCATTCCCTGAATACCATTTAACAAATCATCGACGTCCGTATATCCAAGCATATGTGCTATTTTAGCGTTGGCATAATATACTGGAAAACCATCCTCACAATACCCACCTATTGTTCCAACATCTTGTCCTTCAGACAATTCAAGTATCAGAGATTTATTTCTCATTTCAAATATATTTGTCAACATACATTCACCTTTGTTAATTAAATTCTAATCTTCTTTTTTTAAGAAATACAAAAAAGACATTTACATATTATCATTTTTAAAGGGATATTTTAATGCATCATAGCAATTGTATGCTTATCTATACCATTTTTAATAGAATAAGATTATCTGCTTAAAAAACAAGATATGACTTCTATCTATCAAACGAATACAACTTTTTTCATTTAACCAAATTGACTATTTCATTAATTTTGTTATCGACTCTTTAGTTAATCCAGTATATTTTACAATTTTATCTATCGGTTCATGATCCGATAACATTTGTTTCGCAATAGCAACTTTTCCTTGTTCTAAACCAATTGATATACCAACTTCTTTTGATTTCTTCTCGGCTTCTTTGAACTCTTCGGCATATAGATCTCTTACATAGTCTCTCATCAACATGT
>CAVGPK010000063.1:0-11122 GCA_963631155.1 bacterium
GACAATAGTTGGGCTTGCCCCTGCGAAGATAGCTAGCTGCCGGGTCTTTTTTTTTGTGCTTTGTGAGAAATATTAAATCTTTGTTAATAATTTGTTATAGTTTTCACAAAAACAAAATCTTTTTTACATAAAAGCGTTTTCACAATTATTTTAGCCTTTTTAATTCATCTTTTCTGTGGTATATTTATGTTGATTTGTTATGAGTCTATGGAGGCATATTATGGTTAAAAGAATAGGAATTTTAACTTCGGGTGGTGATTCACCCGGCATGAATGCTGCAATCCGTGCTGTTACTCGTGTTGGATTAAATAGCGGACTGGAAGTATTCGGAATTTATAATGGATACAAAGGCATGGTTGAAGGATATATTGAACCATTAACAAGGGAAACGGTTGGTGACATTGTTAATCGTGGAGGTACAATTTTAGGATCAGCTCGATTACCTGAATTTAAAGATATTGAAGTACGAAAAAAAGCAATTGCTCAACTTAAAAAACGAGGAATTGAAGCTGTTGTTGTTATTGGAGGAGATGGATCTTATCGAGGAGCTCTCTCTTTAACAGAAATGGGAATTAATTGTATTGGATTACCAGGAACGATTGATAATGATATTACTTGCACAGATTATACAATTGGATTCCAAACTGCTTTAGAAACGGTTGTTGAGTGCGTCGATAAATTAAGAGATACATCAAATTCTCATCATCGTTGTTCTATTGTTGAGGTTATGGGAAATCGTTGTGGTGATTTAGCATTATGGTCAGGTATTGCGTGTGGAGCCGAAATTGTTGTAACAAGCGATACAGGATTTGATGAAGAAGATGTGTTAGATCGTTTAAGAGATATCGATATTATTAAAAAGAAAAAACATGCGATCGTTGTTATTAGCGAAAAGATTACAGATGTTGATCAATTTGCTAAAAAAGTAAGTTTAAACACTGGATTTTCAGGAAGAGCCACAGTGCTTGGACACATTCAACGTGGTGGATCACCATGCCCATTTGATCGTTTGTTAGCTTCTCAAATGGGTGAAAAAGCAGTTGATTTATTGATGCAAGGTATCGGAGGTCAATGTATTTCTATTCGAAACAATAAGATTATTTCTTATCCAATTGAAGAAGCATTGAGTATGCCACAAGAGTCTAGAAAACCACTTCAAAATTTGTTTGATCGTTTGGTTTAATTTAATTTTTATAGGAGGAAGGATATAAAATGAGTAAAAAAACTAAAATTATTTGTACTATTGGACCTGCTAGTGAGAGTAAGGAAACATTAACTAAATTAGTTAATGCAGGGATGAACATTGCACGTTTGAATTTTTCACACGGAAATTATGAAGAACATGAAGCACGTATTAATTTAATCCGTCAAGTAAGTAAAGAAACAGGAAAACCTATTGGTATCTTATTGGATACAAAAGGACCTGAAATTCGTTTAGGTGATTTTGAAAATGGTGGATGCGAATTTGCCGAAGGTGACGAAATCGATTTAGTAAAAGAAGAGGTTTTAGGAAATCATGAACGTTTCACTTTACGATGCCCAGAAGTTTTCAATGATGTAAAACCTGGTGACTACATTTTAATGGATGATGGTAAAATGAAGGTCACTTTTACTGAAGTAACAGAAGATCGTATTCATGGTGTCGTAAACAATCCTCATTTCTTAAAAAGTAGAAAGGGATGTAATTTACCTGGAATTATTTTGAGTATGCCATTTATCTCACAAAAGGATGAATCAGATATTCGTTTTGGATGTAAGATGGACGTTGATTATATTGCTGCTAGTTTCACACGCCGTAAAGATGATGTTTTAGCAATTCGAAATATTTTAATTGATGAAAATAAGGACAAGATTCAAATCTTCCCTAAAATTGAAAACCAAGAAGGATTTGACAACATCCGTGATATTTTGGAAGTATCAGATGGTGTAATGGTTGCCCGTGGTGATTTAGGTGTTGATGTAAGTCTTGAACTTGTTCCAATTTATCAAAAGAAAATGATTTCGATTGCGAATGAAATGGGAAAACCTGCTATTACGGCTACTCATATGTTAGAGTCTATGCAAGAAAATCCACGTCCAACACGTGCTGAAGCAAGTGATGTTGCGAATGCGATTATGGATGGTACAGATTGTATTATGCTTTCTGGAGAATCAGCTGCAGGTCATTATCCAGTAGAATCTGTTCAAACAATGACAAAAATTGCCAATGCGATTGAACCAATGATTCCATATAAAGATCGTTTAAAAGCCAATATTAAATCAAGTAAACGTACATTAAATGATGCGATTGGAATTTCTGTAGCCGATACTGCACTTGCGATTGACATTAAATGTATTATTGCCTTTACACAAAGTGGAAATACATGTCGTCGTTTAGCTAAATTCCGTCCATGTGCTCCAATTTTAGGAGTAACATTTGATGAAGTAACACAACGTAGTTTATTACCAGTAAATGGCGTTACACCTGTCGTTTCAAAAATTCAAAACACAAAAGAAAACGATATTGATTTAGCTCGTAACTTAGCTTTACAAGCTGGATTCAAAACAGGAGATCATATCATTGTTGTTGCTGGATATCCAATCGGATCAGGAAACACAAACATGATGCGAATCGCTCAAATATAATCAAAATCAAAAATAGGCTGTGGATTATTCCACAGCCTTTAATGATTCTACCATTTCGATGTGATTTAATTTAAAATGCATGAAGAAATTAATAACAATACTAAAACTAATTGTGAGTAGAAAACTAATCACAAATGAAGTAGTATTAATTGTTCTTCCAAACATAATATCATCCATTTCAGCTAGATTCATGATTAAATGATGTAAACCAATACCAATGATTAAACCCAATAATGAACCAAGGACAGTAAGCAATAGGGTTTCTCGATTTACATAAGCATCTACTTCTTTTCGAGTAAAACCAAGAACTTTTATTGTAGCAATCTCTCGTTTTCTTTCAGAAATATTTACATTACTAAGATTATATAAAACCACAAAAGCTAAACTAGCAGCTGATAAAACAAGCACAACAACTATATATGAAATACTGCTAATCATATCCTTAAAATTTTTCTTTAATGATGAATAGAATGTAATGCTAGTCACATTTTCTAATTTCATAATCTTATTTCCAAGATTTCTTTCAAAGGACTTTGTTGTTTTCGTTGATTTTATTAAATAAACATGACTTACATTGGCATTTGAACGCCATGATTTATATAACTTTTGACTCACATAAATATGATGCCCAACATAATTTGTAAAGATCCCTGTTATCTTTACTTTTATTTTTTTGTTGTTCGCATCTTTTAATACGATGAAATCACCAATATTTTTGTTTAGTTTATCAGCCATTTTTTGTGAAACGTAAACACTTTTATCATCCATTTTAAATGATTCTTTACCATTAAACAAACTAATGAAATCACTAAAATGCGATTGATCTGAAATGATATGCACGGTTGTTGAAATATCTTTTTTGTTCATTTTACAAGTAACAGAAAGATTATCTTCCTCATATACATCTTTAATTCCACTAATTTTCTTAATTTTTTTTGTCAACTCTTTAGAACTTTGCTCTGCACTTATGGAAGCATCATAATGATAAATCACATCATATTGTTGATGAACAATATCGGAAATACTATCATTAATTCCAAATCCTGCCACTAATAATGCACTACATCCCGCAATACCAATAATGGTCATAAAGAATCTCTTTTTATAGCGGAAAATATTACGTGCGGTTACTTTATGCAAAAAGGATAAATGCTTCCACACAATTGGGATTTTCTCTAATAAGATTTTTTTACCAGCACGAATTGCTTTTGGACGCATAAGCTGACTAGGTACTTCACTTAGCTCATTATGTATAGAAAAAAACGTGGCTAATAAAGTAATAAAGGTAACAGATCCAGCGGATAAACAGATTAATTTTGGTTGTAATAAATATTGAATCTGATCAATATTATATAGAGTATTCCATGCATTAAAAATAACAGTAGGAAACAAATACATTCCAATTGCACATCCTAAAATAGAACCTAAAATGCTCGCCAAAAAGGCATATATTAAGTATTTACTTGTGATTTGTATTTTCGAATATCCCAAAGCTTTTAATGTACCAATCTCATTTCGTTGTTCATCCACCATTCTTGTCATTGTTGTCATGCAAACTAGAGCAGCAACTAAGAAGAAAAATACAGGGAACACTTTTGCGATGCCATCCATACGATCAGCACAAGCACCATAATCACGATATGAATAGTGAGAATTACGATTTAAGACAATCCACTTACCACTTAGTTTATCTATTTGATTTTGTGCATCTATAAATTGATTATTCACACTCTCTTTCTGCTTATTATATTTAACAATAGAAGCATTTAAATCATTTTCATTTTGATTAATCTCTATCCCTACTTGATTTAAAGCCTCTATTCCACTTTCGTATTGAGTTTGTCCTTGCATTAAAGTAGCATAATTTTGATTTAACTTTTCTTGCAAAGCCAACAATTGATCTCTTTGACTAGTTAAGGCAATTTTTTGAATACTTACTTCATTAATTTGTTGAATACTATTTTCTACGGTATCTAAATTGTTATATAAATCGATCCCTTGTTTGATTGAATCTAGACTTTTATTTATTTCATCAATTTTAGATTGAATGAATCGCTTTTCTTCATCACTCATTTCAACTTGAGCGAGTTGATCTTCTAATGCTTGTTTTTGATTTTCCAAAGTAGATTTATTTGTTTGAAGTTGGTCTTTTGTAAATCCAATTTGGGATATGGCCGTTTGAATTTGTTCAAGCTGGGATTGTAGAAGAGGAAGTTGTTTTTCCTTTTCTTCAATTGTTGCGATTGCATCATTTAGCGTTGATAAATTCTTCAGAGCATCTACTCCTTCGTTATAGGCAGTCCATCCAGAGTCGAGCTGAGATTTTGAGGCTTGTAATGCACTTTCACTATTTCTAATTTGATTTTTAGCAGAATCAATCTGTGTTTGAGCATCACAAATTTGATTTTTCGCATCCAATAATTTATTTTCTGCCTTTTCCTTTTCTTCGTTTAAGGTATCTTGTTGAGATTGAATACGAAGTTTAATTTGTTGATTAGAAATTTTTTTGATCTTTTTAACAACTGGATCAACCAAATCAAAATAGGCATCATCATAAGTGTTTATGTCTTTTGTACCCTTAACTGTAACATCAATTTCAGTATAATAATCAACAAGTATATTTGATGCATTGATATAAATAAAACTATTTACTGTTCCTGAACCTATAGAACTTGATCCTTTTTCATATGAAAGATAATTTGGGTTGTAGCAAGTACCAACAATTTTATATTTTGTATTTTTTAGCGTATCACTTAAATTTTCATCCGTACCACTTTTTAATGAGATTGTATCACCAATTTTAAAAGCACCATATAATTTATTGGTAGCAGAACTTGCTTCTACTAAACATTCTTTGTCATTTTTTGGCATACGCCCATTAACCAATCGCACTTTATTTATTTTTTGATGTTTAGGCAATGAAATAACTTTGATTACCATCTGACTGGAATCAATTTGCGATAGTGTATCAATAGAAAAAGAACCAGCTACATCTTTTACATTATTTATCTTTTTAATGGCTTCGATATCATTGTTTGTCAGTCCCAAAGTAGAATAGATTTGAATATCTTGAACATTGTGCCGGTCAAAATAAGAATCCGCACTATTTTTCATATCTGGAGCACTTGCTTTAATTCCCGAAAAGAAGGCTACACCAATCGCAACAATACAAAGAATAGATAAGAATCGTCCAAGGGAGAATTGAATTTCTTTTAATATATCTTTTAAAAATACATTTGGCATATTAGTACTCTATATCATCAATATCCATTGGATGGGTATTTTTTTGAATACTTTCAATTTTCCCACTACGAACCTTGATCACCTTATCTCCCATTGGTGTTAAGGCTAAATTATGCGTAATAACAATAACTGTCTTCTTTTGATTTCTACAGGTATCTTGAAGCGCTTTTAAAACTTGTTTTCCCGTTTTATAATCTAACGCACCTGTTGGCTCATCACACAATAAGAGTTTTGGATTCTTTGCCAAAGCACGAGCAATCGCAACCCTTTGTTGTTCTCCTCCAGAAAGTTGACTTGGAAAATTGTACATTCTTTCTTCCAAACCAACTGATTTTATGGTTTCTTCAATATCGAGAGGATATTTACAAATTTGAGTCGCAAGTTCAACATTTTCTTTTAAAGTTAAATTTTGAATTAAATTATAAAATTGGAATACAAATCCTACATCATAACGACGATATAATGTCATCTGTTTATCATTAAATGAGCTGATTTCCTTTTCATCTACTAAAATTTGTCCTTCACTTACGGTATCCATACCTCCAAGTAAGTTCAGAATTGTACTTTTTCCGGCCCCACTTGCTCCTGCGATAATGACAAATTCTCCTTTATCAATTTCAAAATTGACATCATCCAAGGCGTGGATAGATACTTCCCCCATATTATAAATTTTTTTGACATTTTTAAAAGAAATGAAAGCGCTCATTCATACCACCTCATGTGTATTATATCAGATAATTGAGAAAAATTATATTTCGTGTTAGGATTAAAAAAGATGAAAAAAGCAGGAGGAATAAGATGAAAACTCGAGTATTAACAGAGAGTGGATGTGGGCTTACAAAAGCACAGGCAAACGCGTTAGGAATCGATTTTTTACCGTTACAAGTACAGGTTGAAGATAAAACATATTTAGATGGAGTGGATCTTTCAGTAGATGAACTTAATTCACTTTTAAGTAGAGGTTATATGCCTCAAACAAGTATGCCGCCATTAGGAGAAATTGAAGATTTATTAGAAGGATACAAAAAAGAAGGTGTTACAGATGTAATTTTGGTCACACTTTCAAGCGGTTTATCTGGAACAAATCAAGCAATTCAAGCTTCTGGTAAATGGCATGGTGTGAAGATTCATACTTTAGATATTTATACAACTTTAGGTGTAGAAAAGTATCTCGTATTGGCAGCTGCTAATTTAGTTGAAAAAGATGTTCACCCAGATGAAATTATTAATCGCTTAAAAGAGAGTGTAGAACATTCGAGAGGATTTTTGATTCCAGATGATTTAAATCATTTGGCAAAAGGTGGAAGATTGACGCCTATGGCCGCAAAATTAGGTGGCATGTTGAAAATCAAACCAATCTTGGAGGTGTCTAAAAATTCACAAGGAAAAGTAGATGTGTGCGACAAAGTTCGTACTATGAGTAAGGCAATAAAAAAGGTAGTAAAAATTATTTCGAAAGATGCGAATGCGCAAGATTATATTTTCTATGTTTTAGATAGTGATGCCAAAGATGATGCTCAAATTGCCTGTGATGAATTGAAAGAAGTGTTAGGTGATCAAATTCATATTCAAAGAGATCCTATTTATTCAGTTATTGCCGTTCATACAGGTTTGAAGGCAATAGGAATACAGTTTGTGAAGAAAGTAGAAGGTGCTGAAGTATGAAAGTGGCGTTTGTGACTGACACGGGAACAGGAATGCATCCAGATTATTGGAAAGAAAAAGGAATATATTGTTTATCACTTCAAATTACTTGTGATGGAAAGTCTGAAGATGAATATACGCAAATTTCATATGCAGAAGTGATTCAAAAATTGCACGAAAAGAAGATTTTAAAAACATCTTTACCTAGTTTAGGAAAGATTCAAGATTGTTTCGAAGAACTAAAAGAACAAGGGTATGACACAATTTTTGCAATTCCAATTTGTAAAGGATTATCAGGAACTTTAGATTCTATGGAAATGATTGCCAATCAATTAGAAATGCAATTTATTGGTATAGATTGCTATTGTACAGCTGTAGAAGAAGGTTACATGATTACATTGGCAAAAGAAATGTATGAACAAGGCTGTCCGATGAATGAAATTTTGGCAAAACTTGAAGAAGTTGCTGCTAGTTGTGAAACTGTTTTATTATGTGATGATTTAGATCATATGAAACGTGGTGGAAGACTTACACCGATGGCCGCAACACTAGGGGGTCTATTAAAAATAAAGCCTATTCTTCATATTGGTAAAAATACAAATGGAAGAGTGGACGTCCTAGATAAAGTAAGAACAATGTCGCGTGCTCAAGATCGAGTGATTCGTCACTTATTAGATTTGAAAATGGATAGTTCTTATACTTACATTGTTGCTCATGTAGACGCATTAGAAGGGGCAACCAAATATGCAAAACGTATTGAAGAGCAAATTGAAGGCGCTAAAGTTCAGATTATCGATTTAGTCAGTGCTGTAGGTATTCATACTGGTTTAGGTTGTCTTGCTTTACAAGTATTCAAAAAATAAACGAAAAGGCTTTTAGGCCTTTTTATCATTTCTATGATATTATAGACAAAAAGGGCGTGATATTATGGGTGGCTTATGTGTAATGCTTCTGATGTTTTTTTGTATAAGTTGGATTTTGGTTGCGTATATCGCAACGATATTAACTCCCCTAGTTGTTATATATAATGGAATCGCAAGTGTGGTGTGTTTTTGTGTCTATTTTATTTTAAGTCATAAAAATATCTTCAAAAAATATACAGAAGGATACAAGCATACCTTAGCTATGATTCTAAAGTATGGTTTGATCCTATATGGAATAAGTTCAACTTCAATTTGTATAATATTAGGCTTTTTGTGGTTTGGTTAGGAGAAGAAATATGGCAATTTTAGGAATTGATTTAGGAACAACGAATAGCTTAGCAACACTATATAAGGATGGAAAGTCAATCTTGGTTCCGAATGCTTTCGGAGAATTATTAACACCGAGTTGTGTCAGCAAAATAGATGGAAAAATTGTGGTTGGAAAATTGGCAAAAGAAAGATTAATTACGAATCCACAAGAAACGGCATCTTTATTTAAACGTACCATGGGAACAGATAAAGTATATAGGTTAGGAAAAGATGAATTTGATTCGGCCACATTATCAAGTTTTGTGGTAAAACAATTGATTATTGATGCACAAAATTATTCTTTAGAATCCATTGACGAAGTGGTAATTAGTGTTCCAGCTTATTTTAATGCGCGCCAAAGACAAGACACGAAAAGAATTGGAGAAATATTAGGCATAAAAGTTGAGAGACTTATTAATGAACCTAGTGCAGCAGCGATTGCTTGTCATGATAAAGAGGAATATGAAACGTTTGTCGTTTTTGATTTTGGTGGTGGCACATTAGATGTTTCTGTAGTAGATTGTTTTGAAAATGTGATTAATATTAATGCGATTGCAGGGAATAATCATTTAGGTGGATCTGACTTTGATTTAGCAATGGCAAAATACTTTTGTTCAAAAAATCAAATCCATTACGAACAAATGACAAAGACAAGCCAACAAATTCTTTTAAAAGCTTGTGAACAAGCAAAGATTGAATTGGATACAAAAGATCTGACTGAAGTATCTATGTATTTAGATAGAAAAAGGATATCCTGTGTTTTTACTGAAAATATATTATTTTCAATTGGACTTCCTTTGTTAGAAGCTTGTAAATCGGTTATAGGCAAAGCGGTAAGAGATAGTGAATTTAGTGCTGATGAATTAGATGGATTAATTTTAGTTGGAGGCTCTAGCCAAATGCCTATTCTACAGAATTATTTGTCAAATTCTTTGAATATTCCTGTGATTCAAAAAAAGAATATAGATGAAATTGTAGCTTTCGGCTTAGGAAAATATATTGGAATTAAACAAAGAGAAGAAGAAATTAAAGATTTAGTAGTAACTGATATTTGTCCTTTTTCATTAAGTATAAGTACGTATAATGAACAAAATCCAAATAAGGATTTAGCTTGTGTGATCATCCCAAAAAATTCTGTTCTACCATCAAGTAAGACGGTACATCTACAAACAGTACATAAAGGCCAAACCAAGGTTGCGATCAATGTGTATCAAGGTCAAGCTATGTATGCCAAAGATAATTTATTTTTAGGTGGAACAGAAATATCAGTTCCTAGGAATTTAATGGAAAATGAAGCTTTTGATTTGACTTATTCTTACGATATTAATTCTATGTTGTATGTAGAAGCATATGTGCGTTCTACTAAGCAGAAATATGTTTTTAAAGTAGGAAAAGGGGATAAGTTAGAAAAAATAGATGCATCCGTTCGATTAGATAAGATCAAGGAGGTATCTATGCAAATATACCAAAGTGATGAAGTAGAATTTCTTCTATCACGTATAGAGAGAATATATGAAGAAGTGGATGAAAATACACAAGATTATTTACGTCATTTACATGGTCATTTTTCTGAAGATATGAAACAAATGAATAACAACATTCAAAAAAGAAATATATTGATTAACAGAGTGAAACAAGTTCTTGATGATATTGAATATCGACAAGATGTAGATCAACTTGACATTATTTCAATCGATGATGAAGCAAGTGGAGGATTTTTAGCATGAATCCATGGGAAGTATTAGGTATTGCACCTACACAAGACAAAAAAGAAATAAAAAAAGCTTACGCAAAACTCACAAAAAAATATCATCCTGAAGAGAATCCAGAAGAATTTCAAAAAATTCAACAAGCCTTTCAAGCATGTCTTAATAATGATACTGCGACAGAAGAAATGAGAGTAGAAAAGCCAATCCGTAAAACAAAGAATGAGAATATAGAAGCTCCACCAGCTATTCCACAAATAAATACATTGTTTAGTGAATCTAATGATCAAAGTTAATATTCTACTTTGTTAGTTCAAGTGGATGCTTCTTTACCAGAAAAATTGGATTCAAGAACAATAATCAATCTATTTTCTGATCCAAGTATTATGCCTTATTTAGAAGATGAAACATTTTGTGCGATGTTAGAAAATGTATTGTTGAAGCACTCATTTAAATATGTAAAGAAACAAGATGATGTAGTATTTCGCTATCTTAGTAAATATGATATGAAACAATTAAGAGAAGTTATCGATTATGCGAATGTGCCATATTATCAAAAACCAGCATTTTATATTCTTGTGGTCATTTTCGTGGTTTGTGTAATTACTTTTTTCAACCCCGAATTGTCAAGTTAATTGCAACACAGTTGAATAGTAGACTTCATATGGTGTT
>CAVGPK010000064.1:0-11031 GCA_963631155.1 bacterium
ACACTAGCCTTTTGTTTATTAGAAATACGCATATTCTTTAGTAAATTCAATTGTGATTCAATTTGATTATCATCACGCATAGCAAGATATGCACTTAAACGCATGTATTCTCTATTAAAAGCAGAATATGATAATTTGCATACCGTTGAATCCAATGTATTAAAAAAAGCATTGTAATCTTCATCATTTAATTGTCTAATTAATTTTTTCCAAGTTAAACGTTTTAATAAAATTGGAACAACAATCAATAATAAAGTAATAATCACAATTATAATAATATTTAAATTTTTACTCATCTTTTTTATCCTTCTCTAATGCTAAAGTTAAATCTTTAAATTGATTTAACAAATCATCGCTAATCCCATCTTTTTTTAACTTTTCAAGATATACAGCATCTAAATCATCTACATCCTTTGTTAAATCGTCTCGTTCATCATTAATTAATTTATTTCGAATTGCCATTTTGTAACCCCTTTTATATGTTTTAGAATACATTATTTATATAGATAATTCAATATCCATTAAAAAAAAGGAACTCAGAAGAGTTCCTAGGATGAATCTTACAATTAAGCTAATTCTGAGAAGTATTTAATTGTACGAACCATTTGGCTTGTATATGAGTTTTCATTATCATACCAAGAAACAACTTGTACATGAGTGTTTCCGTCAGCCATTTCATGAGCCATTGTTTGAGTTGCATCAAATAATGATCCATAACGCATACCAACGATGTCACTTGATACTAATTGTTCTTCAGTGTAACCGAATGATTCAGTAGTAGCAGCCTTCATAGCAGCATTGATTTCTTCAACTGTATGTTTTCCTTCAACAACAGCTACTAAAATTGTAGTTGATCCTGTTGGAGTTGGAACACGTTGAGCTGAACCGATTAATTTTCCGTTTAATTCAGGAATAACTAATCCGATAGCTTTTGCAGCACCTGTTGAGTTAGGTACGATGTTAACTGCAGCAGCACGGCTACGACGTAAGTCACCTTTACGTTGAGGTCCGTCTAATGTCATTTGATCTCCAGTATAAGCATGAACTGTAGTCATGATTCCTGATTGGATTGGAGCCAATTTGTTTAATGCATTAGCCATTGGAGCTAAACAGTTTGTTGTACAAGATGCAGCTGAAATTACTGTATCTGATGGTTTTAATGTTTCATGGTTTACATTGTAAACGATTGTTGGTAAATCATTTCCTGCTGGAGCAGAGATAACAACTTTACGAGCACCTGCATTAATATGAGCTTCTGCTTTAGCTTTAGAAGTATAGAAACCAGTACATTCTAATACTACGTCTACTCCTAATTCTCCCCAAGGTAATTTAGAAGCATCTGCTTCTGCATAGATAGTAATTTCTTTTCCATCTACTGTGATTGAATTTTCACCAGCAACAACTGTATCAGCCTTTGCATAAGTTCCTTGTGTTGAATCATATTTCAACAAATGAGCTAGCATTTTAGGGCTAGTTAAGTCATTGATAGCTACTACTTCATAGCCTTCAGCACCAAACATTTGACGGAATGCCAAACGTCCGATACGTCCAAAACCGTTAATTGCAACTTTTACTGTCATTTCAGTAAATCCTCCTTTTATAAATCATTGTTATTATAAAAGTCTCTAATCGATTTGTCAATTCACTAACAAGTGAAACTTTTATAACATTAACGACACCTATATTCTATAATAATCGCTTCTGACAAACAAGTTATTTTTCGTATAAATATTATCATGCATAAAGAACATTGGTGTGATATTATAATGTTCAAAAGGAGGAAATTATCATGAATCAAAATTTAATTTTGGACTTATTAGAAAACAATGCCCGTTTAACCTCTCAAGACCTTGCGGATATATTAAATGATGATGAACAACTTATTAAAAATGAAATCAAGCAATTAGAAAAAGATAAAATTATCTGTGGATATCATACAATCATCAATTATAATAAAGCCTTAAAAGATCAAAAAGTTTTGGCTTATATCGAAGTATCTTGTACACCTACCAGAGACAGAGGATATGACAAAACAGCATCATTAATCGCAAACTATCCAGAAGTAGATACAATGTATCTTCTTAGTGGTGAATGTGATTTTCTATGTTTAGTTCAAGGAAAAACGATGTTTGAAGTCGCACGATTTGTATCCGATAAGATAGCTTGTGTCGAAGATGTTCGATCAACAAAAACCCTATTTGTTTTAAAGCAATATAAACAAAGCGGAATTGTAATGATTGACAAGCCTGAAGATAAAGAATCAAGATTGGTTGTGACACCATGAAAAAAACATTAAGTAAAGTTGCCACTGAATTAAAGCCAAGTGGAATTAGGCGCTTTTTTGATTTAGCAAATACAATGGAAGGTGTCATTTCTCTAGGCGTTGGAGAGCCAGATTTTGCCACACCATGGCACATTTGCGAAAATGCAATTCACTCAATGAGCACAGGACACACACACTATACAGCAAACCGTGGCCTTTTAGAGCTACGTCAAGAAATATGTAAATTTCATAAAGAACATTATAATCAGATCTATGATCCAGAAGATGAAGTTATTGTTACAATCGGCGGTAGTGAAGCTATCGATTTAGCAATGAGAGCGTTACTAAACCCTGGAGATGAAGTTATTGTCTTAGATCCTAATTATGTTGCGTATGCACCAAGTGTAAGCTTATCAGGTGGTGTTGTAATTCCATTGCAACTCAAGGAAGAATATGAATTTAAATTAAAACGAAAAGATTTAGAAAAACTTATCACACCTAAGACTAAAGCCATGATCATTAATTACCCAAGCAATCCAACAGGTGGAGTAATGACCAAAGAAGATTATGAAGAAATAATCGACTTGATAAAAGAAACTGGAATTTATGTAATTAGCGATGAAATATACGCTGAACTAAGTTTTGATCAAGAATTTTCAAGCTTAGCCCAATTTAATGATATAAAAGATCAAATTATCGTCGTTAATGGTTTCTCAAAAGCATTCGCAATGACTGGATGGATACTAGGATATTGTTTAGCCAATAAAGAAGTATCTGACATAATGAATAAAATCCATCAATATGTTATTATGTCTGCTCCTATAATGTCTCAATACGCGGCAATTGAAGCACTAAAAAACGGTTATGACGACGTATTGATGATGAAAGCAGATTATTTAAAACGAAGAAATTTTTTAGTGAATCGTCTAAATAGAATGGGTTTAAAAACAAATATTCCTCACGGAACCTTCTATGTATTTTGTAATATAAAAAATACAAACTTAAGCTCAGAAGAATTTTGTGAAGAACTACTTAAAAAATATAAAGTCGCATGTGTACCAGGAAACGCATTTGGCCCTAGCGGTGAGGGATTTATCCGTATATCTTATGCTTATAGTATCGATCATATCAAAGAAGCAATGATACGTTTAGAAAAATTTATAAAGGACTTAGAAAACTAGATTCTAAGTCCTTTTCATTTATTTCGAAATTAATTCATCCATTGCCTTTTGGAAAGATAAAGTCTTATTATGTGCATCTTCTTTATTAGATCCTTTAATACAATAATAGAACTTACACTTAGGTTCTGTACCACTAGGACGAACCGCAATCCAACTACCATCTTCCAAGAAATATTTTAGAACATTAGATTTCACAAAACCTGTTAATTCAGATGTCACTCCATTATCAACAATTTTACATTCTTGGAAATCTTCACTACGAATGACTTTAACTCCATCAATTTCTGTTGGTGCATCTTTTCTTAGATTTGCTAAAATTTCCTTTATACGATTTGCTCCAGCTTCTCCAGATAAAGTTAATGCGACTTGACTTTCTTCATAAGTACCATGTCTTTGATATAACTCATCTAGAACATCTACTAAATCTTTTCCTTGTTGTTTATAGAATGCACAAGCTTCTGCTAAAATCAACAACGCTTGGGGAGCATCCTTATCACGAACAAAAGGTTTAACTAAAGATCCATAAGATTCCTCATATCCGAAAACATAATTTTTTTCATGAGTTACTTCATATTTTGCGACTTTTTCACCAATAAATTTAAATCCAGTTAAAGTTTTTTCAGTAGATACACCATAATCAGCAGCTACCTTTTCACCTAAATCCGATGTTACTACTGTATTAAACATGACTGGGTTTTCAGGCATTTTTCCCTTTTCTTGAAGTTGAGAGCAAATGTATTCAATTTCAACTGCACCCGATTGATTTCCAGTTAAAATAACATATTCACCATTGTGTTTAACACCAACTCCCATACGGTCAGCATCAGGATCACACACAAGAATTAAATCTGCATCATTTTCTTTAGCATATTTTAAAGATAATTCATAGGCACCAGCTTGTTCAGGATTTGGTGTAGGTGTATTTGAAAAATCAGGATCTGGGCTACATTGTTCAACAACAGGAATACAATGATATCCACTTAATTTAAATACATCTTGAACAGGAATATTTGCGGTTCCATGTTCTGGAGAAAATACAATTTTAATATCTTTCTTAACATTTGGATTTAATTGAATTGATAAAACATCATTATAGTATGCTTGATCAATATCATTTTCCATAATAGTAATTAGTTTCTTTTGTTCTTGTGTACAAGCTGCATCAATTGCCAATTCATCTTCAATTGCATTTACCTCAGCAATCACTTGATCTGCAAGGACTGGAATCAATTGACAACCTTTATCATCATATAGCTTATATCCATTATATTCTTTAGGATTATGACTTGCAGTAATCATAATACCGCCGAAGCAATGATTATAACGAACAGCATAAGACAACATAGGTGTAGGTCTTAAAGAATCATACACATACGATGCAATGTTATTTTTTGCTAATAAATTTGCGCAATCAAACGCAAGTTCTCTAGACATATGTCGATTATCATATCCAATCGCAATTCCTTTTTTACATGCTTCTTCACCATTTTTAATAATATAATTGGCATAGCCTTGTGTAGCCTTACGAATAGTATGAATATTAATACGATTTGTACCTGGACCAAGAAGTCCTCTCATACCTGCAGTGCCGAATTCAATGGTCGTATAAAACGCATCATTTTTTTCTTCAGTACTCATATTTTCTAAAACAGGTTTATATTGTGGATCTAAATTTTTGTGATTTAACCATTTTGTATATCTTTCTTCAACTAATGACATTTTAACCTCCTAAAATTAAAAAAGTCCCATATAATGAGACTTTTTATAAACTATTTAGATTACGCAATAATCTTTTGAGCACGCAATACTTCTTCGATTGCAGCTACTGCAGCATCTTCATCTTCACCAGAACAACTAATAGTGATTTCTGACTGTGTAGGAATTCCTAAAGACATAACTCCCATAATAGATTTCATGTTTACTTCACGTCCTTTGAAAGCTACATTAATCTCACTTTTGAATTTGCTTGCAGCGTTTACAGCTACAGTTGCTGGACGTGCATGAAGACCAACTGGGTCAACTACAGTTACTGTTACTTGTTTCATAATAATCCTCCTAAATCGAATTTCTAAATGTATTTTATGACATTTTTCCAAAGAAAACAATACCTAAACAATTTTTTCTGATTCCGCTTCCAAAATCGGAATTTTTAAACTTCTTAACATTTCAGCAAACACACCACTTCGATGAATAAGTTGCCCTGTAAAAGTCCCATCATAAATTACAGATACCCCACAACTTGGTGACCGCTTTTGCAGAATTGCAAAATGAATATTTTTTTCTTTGGCTATATTTAAGGCAATTTCAGCCCCTTTGATAAATTGCTCAGTACAATCAGTCCCATTTTTATCGATTACCTTATCTTTTAATCTTTCACAAGGAATTCTTGGACAAGACAATCCCCCAAGCATTTCAGGACACACAGGAATTATCTCATGCCCTTCGATACATTTCTTTACTTGGGTGTTTAAATTGTTAGAACCATTGTACTTACAATTGTATCCAATTAAACATGCACTAACTAAAATTCTCATTGATTCACTAATTCATCATACAATAGAGAATATGTTTTTGCACTTTGCTGCCAAGAAACATCCGTGTTTAAAGCATTTCTTTGCAACATTTTCCAATCCTTCTTGCGATTATAATATACATCAATCGCATAATATAAAGTATGGATTAATTCTTGTGAATCATAGTTTTCAAAACTAAAACCATTACCTGATTTTTCATACTCATTATAGGCATCAACAGTATCTTTTAATCCCCCTGTCTCACGAACTAAAGGTAAAGTACCGTATCGCATTGAACACAATTGCGAAATACCACATGGTTCAAATAATGAAGGCATCAAGAATAGATCACTAGCCGCATAGATTCGATGAGCTAAACTTTCATTATATCCATAATAGAAACAAATTTTACCTTTATTTCCATTTTCTAAATCTCTGAATTTGTTCTCAATTTGGCTTTCTCCACTTCCTAAAATAACTAGTTGAATAGGAGCAGCACATAAAGCATCCAATTGTTCCATCAACAAATAAAATCCTTTTTGCCAAGTAAGTCTTGAAACAACGCCAACCATCATTACATCTGGATTTTTTTCTAAGCCTAACTCTTCCTGTAAGGCCAATTTATCCTTTGTCTTTTTTGACTGAATATTTACCTTATCAAAATGATATGGAATTTCAGGATCTGATGCAGGATTCCATAATTGAATATCTATACCATTAACAATTCCCCATAAATCATATTTCCTCATATTTAGAACAGCTTCAAGATGTTCCCCATATTGAGAAGATAAAATTTCTTGCGCATATGTTGGTGATACAGTTGTTACTTTATCTGCATAAAGAATTCCAGATTTCATAAATGAAATTCCACCATCAAATCGTACATTACCATTATCAAGTAGATAATAAGGAAGACCTAGACAAGAATCCAACATCTCAGGTCCAAAATTACCTTGATATGCAAGATTATGAATCGTATAAACAAATCGAATAGCACGATATCTAGGATCTGAATCATGAGTCTCTTTTACCATACAAGGAATCATACCTGTATGCCAATCATGACAATGAATAATATTTGGCCAATAATTAAGCTGATTCAACATCTCAATTACCGCTTTTTGGAAATATCCAAAACGTTCTCCATCATCTTGATAACCATAAAGAGTATCTCTTTCAAAATATCCTTGATGTTGAATAAAAAAGTAACAAACATCTCCTTCCATTTTCGAATAAACTCGAACTGGAACTTCATGATAATTAATTGACACTGAATATTCGCAGTCAAAATGAAGCGTATCCATAAATTTATCGCTGATCTTCTTATACAAAGGCATAACAACCTTTACTTCATGACCACGTTGAGTCAATGCATTTGGCAATGAACCAATCACATCCGCAAGACCACCTGTTTTAATAAAGGGAAGCCCTTCACCAGCTACCATCAAAATAGAAGCCATTAAACATTCTCCCTTCTACCAATGTATAGAGGTTTTTCTTCTGAACCAGTAAGATCTTTTTTCTTAAGGATCTTAGTATGTTTATCAATAACCATATTTTTCAAATGTGCATCATCCGCAATTTCAACATTTTGCATGATTACACAATTTTCAATAACAGCATTTTTTCCAATTTTACAAGAACGACCGATAATCGAATTTTTAACCTCTCCATAAATTTCACAACCATTTGAGACTAAAGATCCATTTGCCGTACCACCATTTAAATAAATAGCAGGAGCAGAATCTGAAGTACGTGTAAATACAGGCCAACTAGGATCAGCAATTCCCTTCATTGCTTCCTCATTCAAGAAACTCATATTTGTATCATAGTATGATTTTAAATCATTAATAACATAAATATCACCACGATAATTCAAACCACGAATATCCATATCAATGCATTTATCATTAAGGATATCTTTAAACCAATACATACTACTTGTTTCTTTAGCTTCATTCACTAATTCAATAAAAATCTTCTTATCTAAGATATATGTTTGTAATGACAAATAACGAGATTTATAATTACCTAAATTTTGGTCAACGCTTAAAACGCCACGTTGCTTATTCATTTGAAGAACATCACATCCAATATAATGTTCTTTCGCATTATCAACATGTTGATATAAAATTGAAACTTCTGCACCACTCTCAATATGTTGATTTAATAAATCTTTATAGTTACCCTTGTAAATAATGTTAGTTGGAGCAATGATAACATAATCATTATGATTCTCAATAATCGAATGGATACTTTGTGAATAAGCTTCAATGTCTGTTGTCAAATTCGAATATCCATCACCATAAACAGGAATTAAAGATAAATTTCCATGTTTTGAATTGATATTATAATGACGTCCAGTACCAATATGCTCAATTAAAGAGCGAGGATTTCCATCTACAAATACTTTAATATCATCAATACCTGAATTTGACATATTTGAAATTGGAAAATCAATCAATCGATAGCGTCCCAAAAAACTAAAAGAAGCAATGGGACGATATTTTTGTAAACCTTCTACATAAACAGTAGAATCATTATAACTAACTATTCCTAACGCATTACACATACTTATTCACCCTTCTTTACTCTTTTAGAAACTAAGATAATTTCCTTGCTATCCATATCACCTACAACAGCTCCATCATCAATTTTTACGCCATCCGCAACAATTGCACGATAAACCTTTGCTCCTTTACCAACTGTAACATTAGGCATTAGTACAGCCTGATTTACATCTGCATCCTCATCAATTACAACATTTGTAAATAATACAGAATCTTGCGCATGACCACGAATAATGGCACCTTGATTAATATAACAATGTTCAACCTTACCAGTTGGGCTAACATAATGAGGCAATGTAGGAATGTCCTCCGTATAAATTTTCCAATTTGGATCATCTAAATTCAATTCATTATTTTTGTTTAATAAATCCATATTAGCTTCCCATAAAGAATCAATAGTACCAACATCTTTCCAATATCCCTCAAACTTATAAGCATACAAACGCTTATCATCATTTAAGAAAGTAGGAATAATGTCTTTACCAAAATCATGGTGACTACCTTCAACATCAATATCACGAATCAATTCTTTACGTAATGACTTCCAATTAAAAATATAAATACCCATACTTGCTAAATTACTCTTTGGGTGTTCTGGTTTTTCTTCAAATTCGATAATACGACCTTGATCATCTGTATTCATAATACCAAAGCGACTTGCTTCTTTCATTGGGACTGGTAAAACTGCAATTGTACAGTCTGCATTATTTGCTTTATGACACGATAACATATGTGCATAGTCCATTTTATAAATATGATCACCCGATAAAATCAATACATATTCTGGATCAAATTTATCGATAAAATCAATATTTTGTGTAATCGCATCCGCCGTTCCTTGATAAACATCAAATTTTGTTCCATCTTTTTCACGAGGTGGCAACACATATACACCGCTTCCACGAGAATCAAGACCCCATGTCTGTCCACGACCAGCATAGGCATTTAGCTCAACTGACTCATATTGTGTCAAAACGCCGACAATATTAATATCTGAGTTTGCGCAATTGCTCAAAGGAAAATCAATAATTCGGTATTTACCACCAAAATAAACTGCAGGTTTTGCATTCTTTTTTGTTAAATCCAAAAGACGCGTACCTCTACCACCCGCCAAAATCATTGCGAGCATATTATTTTGTTCCATATACATCCTCCTAAAATAATACTTTTGTTAGTTAAAGTATACCACTTTTAGGAATAAAATAAATACTTTTTTCGCAAATTTGTATGCGTTTTCACTTTTATAAAGAAAAGACAAATCATTCTTTGATTTGTCTTTGTAAAGCATAAATCGATTCATTTTGATTGACAATATATCCTATCGAACAAACAATAAAGAAGAAAGGAAATAAATCATAACCAAATATCTCTAAGCCAATCGCAATAGGAGCCAAAAAAGTATTTGTTGCAGCACCAAATACAGAAGCATAACCCATAGCTGCCACAAACAATGGGTCAAGCCCAAGTAATGGAGCTAAAGTGATGCCTAAACAAGTTCCAATCGAAAATAATGGTGTAACTTCCCCACCCTGAAATCCGGCGGACAAAGTACATATCGTTAGTATAAATTTAAAAATCCAATCATATCCATAAATTTTTTCATCGCAGAAAGCAGAAGCAATCAAGTTTTCGCCTACACCAGAATATCGACATTGTCCTAAAATAAATAAAAGAAGGGCAGTGATAAAACCAACAATAAAAATTCTTTTATATGGATTAACAAATTTTTTTTGTGTAAAACTTTTCGCACTTTTTAAACAAAACGCAAAAAGTCCCCCAACTACACCAAATATAAATCCAAGTAATATTAATTTAATACCAAGCTCTGAAGTTAATGAATAATCACAGGAAAAGTGATATGTACTTTTATGAAGTCCAAAAAGACTTGAAACATAGGCAGCCGTAAAGCTAGCAGGAATAGCACAAGGCATAGCTTTATACTTTAAAGTTCCAGCAACCAAAACTTCTAAAGCAAAAAAAATAGCCGTAATAGGAGTACCAAAAAGTCCAGCAAATCCAGCAGCCATACCGGCAACCATAAAAATTATACTTGAATTTTTAAAGCGAAAATAACGACCAAAATAATGAGAAATCGTAGCACCAATTTGAACCGCTACCCCCTCTCGACCAGCACTTCCGCCAAATAAATGAGTAATCCAAGTAGAAACAATCATAAATGGAGCCATTCTAAGTGGTATTACTTCACTTTTTCCTTGTTCAATCTCAAAAACCAAGTTCATTCCTTTTCTTGAGATTTTACCCCAATGATCAAATAAAAAAACAATAAGTAAACCTGCAAAAGGTAATCCAACTAACATAATTGAACCCATATTTTCTCTAAATGACAAGATCCAGTTTAATCCTTTTCCAAAAATAACTTCGCAAAGAGATACACTAACCCCAATAAAAATACCACAAAAACACTTTAATAAAGTTTCATCATATCTATTAAATAATTCTTTCAACATGTATATATTATAACACACATCCATCTATTGACATTA
>CAVGPK010000065.1:0-10651 GCA_963631155.1 bacterium
GAAGCTCCACGGAATACTCATTTATTGGATATAAAATATATCTCATATGGTTTCATTCCTTTTTTGATTCTGTGTAAAACTTTGCCACTAGAGTTATTAAAGTAGCAATAATTTGCAAATTACCAACTATTAGATTCAAATTATCTAATGCTTTGAATAATATAAGTCCATAAAGCATCAAAATCATATAAATCATTGGTTTCATACGCTTTTTCCGTACGATATCATATGATAATTCATTTCCTAATAAACTTCTTGATTTCTCTTCATTCTTAACTTTAACAGATAGATTCCAACAGTATGTACCAGACAAACATATTACAATTAATAATAATGAATTTTTTAGATATGTATTTGTTGGATTATAATCTTGATAATAATTAAGCCACAATACAATTAACATTTCCATTATTAAAATGGCGTACATTTTAATTTCATCTAAATTTTTCTTGCTTTTCTTCATAGTCTTTTAACCTTCCTTCACATAATTTTTTCTGGGTAGTCATTGTTCTCCCACACTTTCGGAGACAATGCTTTTAATACGTTTCTTTCTTGACTGTTTCTGTAGCTAAACGCTTCAGGTTCAATCTCTTCGAGCTTTCCAATAATTTGGCACAATACCAAATACAATGTGTAACCGTTTGATGCACCAGAACCATAAACATCTTTGTAGTTAGCGATGATTTCAAGTGATGTTTTTAATGGCAAATCTAGTTCTTTAATTACTCTCTGCAAACAAGGAATTGGATATTCAACAATAATTGTTTTTAACTTATCCATGTCTACTTTTGTACTATCAATACACTTACTGACAGCATCCAATGCTTCAAGAACATCTGCTTTAGTGGTATTTCTTCTATGAAGAATTTTCTCTTTACCACCAATAGGTATATTTGTACCAAGTCCATCAGTGATTCTTCCACCAATGTTTATAGCACCCAACCCAACATCACTTGTGCTGATATGGAACTCAACATAATAATCAATAAATGGATCATCCATTTCGATTTTTTTGTCGGTTAACCAATTTGCATCAATACCAGTGTAGGAATAAAATCCATTAAAGCGTTGTGTTTCACCAATGCTATCTACTACATCCCTTGCATTAATCAACAAAGTTGAAGATGAATGGCAGACGTAATCATTACTTGTGCCATTCCCAGATAAAAAACAAGATACTTTATCATCTACGATAGATAAAATACCTTTCTTCTTACCTTTCTTTGCTTCAACTCTCGCATTAGAATTTCCACCTCTACAACTCACATTGATATATTGAGCTGCTTCAGTTAACCATTCAGCTCGTCTTTCTGGTGGTAAAGCAGATGTAAATCCACATCTAACTCTTACTCTGTCATAGACCGATTGCATACCGCAATCTCTGATTGGTATTGGATATTCTTTTTGTGGAATCTGCATAAACAATTGTGTTCCAGCTTCCACAGTTGAAAAATCAGCTTCATTAGCTGTAATAGGAAGTTGTGATACATCAGTCACAGCAAGAAACTCAACATCTTCGATAGAAACGTCTTCTATCCATTCACTTTTCTTTTCCCTTTCGCTTATATAGCTGATCATTGTGTCAGCCTCTTTAAATGACAATATTTTTTTGTCTTTCATCTCTTTTACCTCTCATTTTTACGAATAATAGAAAAAAGCAGTCTTTCTTTTTTAGACTGCCTCTTTCTAGCGATTTTAAGAATTTATCTACCAATTGGAAATAACTCGATTGGTGCTTCCACATGTGAGAATTGATGTACATTTAAGCCATCATCTTCTTCATCAGTAAAAAAAGCATCATCCAATGTGATAAAACCCTCTGGTTGATAATAGATTCCTTTGCTTGTAGGATCTTTCTTCATCTCGCTAATTAAATTCTTTAAAAATTTTTTCATGTTCTTTTACCTCTCTTTCTTTTTTTCTGCACTTTTTTGAACATAAAAAAGATCAGGTAAAAGATTGCTCACATACACTTTGTTTGCTCAATATACGTCTACTCACACTTCGACTATTGGCACATTACAAAAAGTAATGCTTATTCACAAAGAATTTGCATGGCATATAGCCATACTGTAATACAAACTTAACCTGATCTTATTACTCATACTATACCATATAAACAAAGAAATTAGAAATAATATCGTCATAGTAGCATGAGTTTGCCATAAATTTTATAAATTGCAATTTTTCATTGCAATTTATGTGTCTGCCTCTCTTGATTGTATATTTTTGCATAAATATGCGGAAATATACATATTTCATATATGTAACAAGTCGGCTACAGACCGTGCCATTGTGCTCATTTCTGACGTATTAGGCGCCCTATATCCAAGAAAGCGACATAACAGGGTGTATTCTTTACTCGTAAAAAAGAAAAGGAGGACTTTAAAAGTGAGTTATACAAATAATAGCTTTTTTACAATTTACAATTTAGGACTAAAAAGAAAGAGATTGGATTGCACAACCCTTTCCAGACAATTAGCCGAACAGGAAGGAATTGAAATTTCACCACGTTCTTTGCAAAGATACAGAACAAAAGAGATGAGACCTAACTTCCAAGTAGCAAAAGCAATCTTTAAAGTATTGGAAATTATAGCGACAGATGAACAGATATCTGAAATGCTTGAATTTGCAAGAAAAGAAAAGGTTCAGAACTATACTGCAAGCAAATATATCGAAAGAGGTGTACGAATCAGAACAATTCTTCTTTCGGATGAAGACAAACCAGAAGCAGAAATCTTGGAAGAAATGAACAAACGCATTGCTCAGACACAGCCAAATGGTCATGCAAACTTTAACCGTTATGTAACAGACCTTATTAGGTATGATATGGCAAATCATGTACTTCCAAATGTAGCAACTGGCGAAACTACAATTGAGGAGTTGTTGGCTACCATGAGTTAGTTTCTTTAGACTGCCATTAAGGCAGTTCGTCCTAGTGGTTTTATTACTGGCAGAAGCTACTAGGACAATATATTACCTCATTTCTTTCTAACATGGTTTGCCTAAAAAAAACTTGTACGTAGCAGCAATTGCGCCAACTACATACAAGTTTTTATTATTTTGTCTTTATCGATTTATTATGAATCTTTTGACCAAACCACAAAGTTCTGGACTAAGTGTATCAAGATCCGTGCAATCCATCGTTCTATCAGAATAGATTTGAGCGATTCTATCTGTTTCACCATCAATAACGGCTCCAAATATTTCAATGCCCTTCTTTCTATACTTTTGAACCATGTCGATTGCTAATTGCAAAGAATCTGACATACTCATTCCATGTCCAGCAGGCAGTCCATCGCTAATTACGATGAGAACTTTTTTCTTCTCATTTCTTTGTAACATTTTTTCACAATTATATGCAATGGCCATTCCATCAACGTTATTGCCTTGTGCTTCTATTTCAGTAAGTCTGTATTTATCTTCTCCATCAACTGATTCAAAGTCTTTGAAGATATCCATTGTTACATCGTCATTATGCAGTTGAGTATGACCTGTTATTAATAATGGAATATCCATTTCAGATAAGACTTTTTCTAATAAAATGGCAGTCATTCTTGCTTTCCTGATTTTGTTTGAACTGAACATTGAACCAGATTCATCAATTAGAAGTGAAAAACATATTTCAGGATTATGTCTTTCGGTTTTCTTCTTAAAGATTCTTCCGTCTTTGTAGTATTCTGATCTAGCTACACTTTTTGCATCAAATCTACCACCCATACGATATCCACTAGCATACATGCTTTTTTCTTGATCTTTCAATATCTTTTTTAATTGTCTGATCGTTGTATTTGCATAATCTTCAACAGAATTTAATTCTGCTTCATAAGAAGACACTACTCTGTCATTTATACCTGTCATTCTTCGTACATTATAATGATAGATCATTGAACCTGTGTATTTTAGTTTGTCCTTTGGATCTCCAGTGGACATTTTCATATCAGTCTGAAAGTCTTTTAGTGAATCTTGTCTAATACTTTCCAAAATCTCTTTTGCTTCTTGTTTTAAATCGTTTTTATGGTTAGCTTCAATATTTCTTTTTGAAATATCTTCCATAACTTCTGACTCAATAGAATTAAAAGCTTTTTTTGCGAAATCCGTATCCATACCATTTGTATCAGATTCAATTTTTTCAAATAATTCTTCTTTCTTCTTTACAGCATCTTCTTTTGTAAAATCATCATCCACAGGAGTTGTATTTCCTTCAGGCATTTTGGTTTCTGACATTTTTTCTTCAATATCTTTTAGAAGTCTATTTAGATCTTCTTCGGATATATCATTATTCCCAACACTAGAAGAACTGTTATTAGAACTGTCAGAACCTTCTTCATCTTCAGCTTCAGTTTTAGATGAATTTGAAGAACTGCTGCTACTAGAAGATTTATCATTAGATTCACTATTTGTTGAACTGCATTGTGATCCACCTTCGCATTCTGTTGCTGAATCATTGTTTTCATTATTATTAAATTCTTCCCCAGAAGCTTGCTGTTGTGTATTGGTAGCAAGTTGTTCGAGTAATGGATATAAGCAAATCAATACTTCATCTACTAATCTTGCTCTTTGCTTCCCGTTTGACTCATAAAGCAGACCTTCTGTATATTCGGAAGCAGAATCAAGTATATTATTAATAAATATATATTTATCTTCTTCCTCATCTGTTAATGGAGTATCCATTTTTAAAGGTGCATTCATGCTTTTTAGATGCATGATTTGCAATAACGCAAGCAATACATCATTCTTAAGGATCTTATTTAACGTACCGTATTCCTTGATTAAGGTATTATTGTAAATAATAAAACCATTTGCAGGGATACCTGGCATCGCTAAACATCCTTTGATATTGATATAAGCATCTTCATAAATATTAGCTATTTCAAGCATCAATTTAAACATCAATGCTCTTAGATTTTTATTGCTATTTATTGCCTCTTTTACTTTATTCGCTTCTGGATGAGTAGGTTGAACCAACCAGTTAAAATCACTAGATTTCCATGCTTCAATATGTGATGAATGTGTTTGGAAATTTGTAAATAAGATATGCCATATTTCATGGCTCACCTTACCACAGTTTCCATAAAACTTGTCTGATCTATCATTCATTTTCTGAATGATAGAATCATATGTATTATTTTTAATAATATAACCATCAGTACAAGCTGTCATATGGCCTTCTGGATCAAACATATTTTGTACTCTGATATTTTTCCCTCTTCTCCAACCTTGAACACTACCTTTAATATAGTTTTCTAGATACCTAAAGAATATATCAGATGAAAAGAACTCTTCATCTGTTATAGTAGTTTTTAGATTTTGCAATTCATTTTGAACTTCTAATACATAATTTTTCATAATGTAGTAGCTCCCAAATATAAATCACGATACATTCCTTTGATTTCTTTAGCATCGTCACAAAGAGTATAAACATCTGGAACTCCATCAGCATTTGATTCAATCCACATTTTTACATGTTCTTTTTCATCAAAAGCATAGTAAATGTCAGCTAGAGCATCTAAAAAAGATAACTTTGTTGGTGTAAATAGAAGATCTTCTACAAGATTTTCTCCAGCTGGAGAATGTGATTCTATTTCAAACCAAATTTCATTTTCTTTTCTACTATCTAATTCAACAACGCTCCATCCTTGTTTTTCTAAATAATCAATCATTAATTCTTTATTCATTTTTGCCTCTCCTTTATCTATTTTTTAAACAAAAGAGAAGAACATACTTGTTCTTCCCCTTTATAATCTTATTTTCTTTCTTCTTAGGTCTTTGATACCTTTTGAAGTGACTTTTGATGGTGTAAATTGGTTTTCAAGACAACTTGTAATAAAGATTGCTTTTTGTGCAGGATCATCAGTGCATTTTTCGATGAACTCTGTAATACCATTTTCATAAACTTTAGTTTTACGAATCATATTAGCTGTAGCCCACGCTTGCAATGCACGGAAATCTATTGCACCATCACAGATAGCTTTACTTTTAGCATAATTATCTGCAAGTGTATAAACCTTTACCATCTTTTTAGCAACTTCTTCATTTGTATATCCAGTTGATTGCATCAATCTTTGAACTAATTCTTCTTCAGAAGGAAGTTCAATCGTTCTCTGAGAAAAACGTGATTTTTGAGATTGATTCATTTCAAAACATCCTTCTAAATTTAAATTTGTTGTATAAATCATGATTGCATCAGGATGACGATATATCGTTTCACCATTTGCTAGATCCAATTTACCACAGTCATCTGTTAAAGCATTTAGAGCAGTCAAAACACCTGGTCTTTGAATTACAGTTGGTTCTTGTACTTCTACTACCCACCCATATTTCATTGCTTTAGCAATATTTGAATACACATATCTGAATCCATTTGCTTGTTTTTCGGATACTTCTCCCCACTTTTTCAATATTGCAGCAATGCAATCATCTGAAGTGGCGTCAGCCTTTTCTGTTCCTGTAATTTGTTTAAATGACATACATGGATCAATAATCAAATCATCAAAACATGGCATTGTATCCATAAAAGACTGTAAATCAATCTTTGTTATCTCTTCATCCTCTGATTTTGCATTAGGAATAACAGAGCATCCCAAGGCCAGCTGATCTGTATCTGGATCACATGAGAATGTGACTACTGGTAGATTCAACAACAATCCTAATACTTTGCACATTGTTGTTTTACCTGTACCTGTAGGCCCTTTTAGCATGTAATCACGGAACTTAAAACGCATATTTGTAGAAAGTTTGATGTCTGTTGCGATATCAATCAATGTATCACTAACATACATTTCTCCATCTAATGATTTACGCATTTCATTCAAGATTCGCTTTTCTTCTGATGTTCTTTCTCTTTGTGGATCAAAGTCAAATTTTCCTACTAAATCTTTTAATAAATGAGCACCAGTATCATTATTTACATCTTGTAATCCCCATGCCTTTTCAAATCCATCGAAACTTCCGAATGTTTGTGGAAGTTCATTATAATCAAAGTCTATTTCATCTTTAACTATAAATGAAGGCATCATAGGTTGAATTGCATCAAAATTAGGTGTTGGATAACCTTTATCCTCTAATTCTTCTGCATATCTGATCACTGACTGAAGATCTATAATAAAATCATATATTAGCGATTCGTCTTGCCCTGCACAAGCTCTAACAAGTTCTCTTTGTAGATGACTTTCAACGTTTGTTGGCATTTCCGCATAGCTTAACCATACAAGATATGCAAAAAGTGCAGCAGCACCAGTTCTTTCACCAGTCTTAGGCTTATTCAAACATGGAGTGTATCTTCCAACTTCTCCTGTTTGTCCATTAATAGTGTTAGCTGATACGCTAAAGTTGCTTAGGCCAATCTTCAGCAAAGTTTTATTTGCTTTTGAAAAATCTTTTTCATTAGCAAACTCGCTTGCTGTAGCATCACAATATTCAGCATAGATCACATCGTGTTCTTTATCGACTGCAATACCACCAAAATTCTCAATATCTTGATAATCTACTCCACTTGATTGCTTTATAATAACTAGCAATCTAGCTATAGCATTTAAATATTGACCATATTCTATTTTATCGCTTTCGCAATGTAGTATTGCTGCTGATATATAGCCTTTTGATTCGGCATAACCAGTCTCTAATACTTGTGCAACATTATTGTAAAGCTGCACTTTGGAAGCCTTCATTCCACTTCCTGTTAATACTCTATGAAAACTCATTTTATTTGCCTCTCTTTTTCTTTCTTATCCTTTAAATTTTGATTAATACATCCTTCTGTCTTCCTATTTGCTCTGAAACTTCAACAGCTGGAATACCTTCACTCGAAATGATTTGAGCAAGTTCCATCGTATCTATTTCAGTAGGAACACTAATTAAGTTCCTTAAAGGAACATTTCCGATCTTTGAATTGGCTAGTCTAATAGGAATCAATTCCTCTCCACCAATCAGGATCTTATTCAATTCTTTAAAACCAGTTGCGTTCCACCACTTGGTTGTTATTGTTTCCATCTTTACCTCTTTTGGAAATAAAAAAAGAAAAAGCACATTACTTCTTCCTTTTAAAGTTCTTATTCACACTCTTTGAAATAAACAGATTCGTTTAAAAGCTTTTCTTTCGCCTCATCTTGCGTTAAATAGTAATAATCTTTGTAATCCAAAACGGTTCGCTCCTTCTAAGAACTGAAATCCACATTCATAATCCGTATATTCATAACGAATTTCAAAATCTGTCTCCGTTAGAAACATCCATTCTTCTTCAGTTAAATACTTTTTAAGCCATCTGAACGAAGCTTCAATATTATTGAAATAGCTCCAACGACCATATCCTTCAAAATCGACTTGAAACTGATATCGGCCATCAAGCAAGACATTTTCAAAACCAGCTTCTTTTGGAGCATAAATTGTAGCATATTCCCATCTTTCAAATTCAGCGTGTTTTAAAATCTCATAAAGTTTATAACAATCTTTTTGTGATGATGCAATGATACAACATGTACCATTGGCCGTACTTATATTTGCCATTTAAATAAATCCTCTTCTTTCTTTTCTTTTTTTACAGATAAAATAAAAAGTGAAGATCACTCTTCACTTTTTATTCCTTCAACCTTTCATTATTATAGAAAGTTATCGTCAGAGAAATCACCTGTAAAAGTGTTTTCATCCTGATAATTATTGTAAGGATTCTGTTGTTGTGGGACAGACTGCTGTTGCTGGTATCCTTTATTTGTACTAGCACCAGAATTTGACTTTGGTTGGATTGAAACTTCATCAGCAATCACTTCCATCACTTGACGGTTTTGACCATCTTGTGTTGTATAGGCTCTCACTTGCAAATGACCATTCACTAAGACTTGATCACCCTTTTTAGCATATTGGCCTAAAAAGTCAGCTGATTGTCTCCAAGCGCAACAGTTGATAAAATCAGTTTCATCTTTCTTTCCCTTTCTTGGGACAGCAAGAGAAAACTGAGCTACTGATAGGCCCGAGTTTGTTTTCTTTACATCCATTTCCTTTGTTAATCTTCCGATTAATTGTACATTGTTTAAACTCATTGTCATGATAAATACCCTCTCTTTCTTTTTCTTATTCATTCATTTACATGACCTGTCTTTCGACAGATAAAGAAAAAGGTTTTGCAGTCATTATGAACATACACTTTGTTCATTCCTTCTAAAATCCATTAAAAAAGGACTTTCGTGTGCTTCTATCTGTTCAAGCACTCATAATTAAGGAATGAGCTAACGCTCTATAAAACATACAAAACCTGATCTTTATGTTTATACTATACCATATGAAACTTATTTTTGAAAAAGAATTTGAGTTTAAACAAAGAAAAAGCACTCAAATGAGTGCCTATACCGAATCTTATTCTTGCCTTTGTGGAGCTATGCTAGAAATTTAGACCATGCTATAGATGATTTAACAGTTGAAATGCATCTAACACAGAGTCCACGGTGGTCTGTAGTAATCGGTATTGGTTATATCTTATCAGATGCTTTCTGATGTAACAAGCTTTTATTGCAAACCACGCTTCTTCTTATACTGTTCTAGTATTCCATCCCAGAAGCCATCATCCTCTAGTACATTTTCAAGACTATTTCTGAAATCTTCTAGTGATTCTTCACCACATGCAGCAATATAAGTACTTGCTAAAGGAGAAATCAAATTAATAGCAAATTCCTTTAAATCATTAGCTTTTACATCACCTATCATTCTGAAATAAGTACCTTTATTTATAAAGTCGTGCATTACAACTGAAAATTTAGGAGAACTAGTAATAGAGTCCACAAATTCGTCATCTTCCATTGGCGTATCATTTTCAAAAGCAAGTTTTGCTGTTGCTGTCCGTCTGCCTGATTCGTCTTTCTGAATCAAATTTTTGTTGTTCATATTTATAAAATATTTACGTCTATTTTCCATTTTTATACCTCATTTCACAATTCAAAATTACTTTATATTTCATGATAATACAAGCAAATTTTTAAGTTTTTTCAAAAATAAATTGTCCTAGTGACTTGTGGGTGTTTATAAGCTACTAGGACAGTTTTTTAGAATAAATTTAATGTTTTCTCATTATGCGAAAATAAAAAAGGTGTCAAAAGACACCTAGTATGTAAATAACAATTTATTTAGATCTCCATTTTCATAAACTTCTTCAATTTGAATGATCTAAACCATTGGTAAATTTAGTACGTTTAGTACAACAACTATGTGGTGAAAATTATATTGAAAGATCCAAAGCATTGGTAAATTTGGTACGTTTAGTACTACACAGTCAAACGCTTTGCCAGCTTGGTCGATCCAAAGCATTGGTAAATTTGGTACGTTTAGTACCCATTTCCATCAAACTCACCATACAATATAGATCCAAAGCATTGGTAAATTTGGTACGTTTAGTACTGATAACCAATGTGAATACCTCAAATAGCTTCGCTTACTATCTATTTGTTCAGTATTCTTTATAGTCTATTGGAACATAGACTTAATGCTTATTTAAGCAATTTCTGTTTCTTTAATATTTCCTTCTATATCAACATTTTTTAAATATAATTCATAAAATGAATCAAATCTTTGTGCTAAATCATCATAATCAAACTTATTCTCTTTTGTATTATATCCAGTCATTACATAGGCATAATAAACTGTTCTATGTATTCTTCTGTTATCA
>CAVGPK010000066.1:0-10418 GCA_963631155.1 bacterium
TCGTATGACCATTTAAATTCAGTTTAGAAGTCGTTCCCTCCACAATATCTATAGGCGAGCTAAGCCCCCAATCATTTGTTAGATAAACAACCAACCCATTTCTTGTCGCATTCATCGCATCCGCTATAGAACTATAGTATACTCTATTACTCATTCCATCTAAAGAATACGCAACCGCATCCGCCGGATCTTCTGCATTCACTACAACAGGACTCAACAACAATCCCAAACTTAAAATACAACCCAATACCTTCTTTAATTTCATATTTTAACCCTCGCTCTTTATACAAACCTTCTTACCTGAAAACGCAACACCAAAAGATAGAATCGTTTGAACCCCTTCATTTTTCATCTCAATCTCATAACGATTTTCATGAATTTGTTTCAATCCCTCTTTGGCAAGTTTTGAAAGTGCATTCTCATCCAAATTTGGTTTCCACTTTAATTCCATAATCATACCTGGACATTCTTTCCTTCTTGGAAATAAAGCAATGTCAAAACGACCATCTCCAGACTCTCGATTCGATTGAATTTTATAATCACTATCCATCAAAGCGATTAAACCAAGAACAAGACCATGATAAAAAGCTTCAGAACCACCATCATAAAAGCTGATCGTCCTATCTAAATATTCACAAATTGCACTCTCAAGCCTTTTATAATCATTCAAATATAAGCTTTCTGCAATTTTATCCGACGTCCCCCTACTAAGTGCACCAACATAAATCAAATGCGACAAAATCTCACTCTTATAAACCGATGCGATTTCTTTGTTTGGAATTGATACTTCACACAAATAAGATCCATCCGACTCCAACCTTTTATCGGTTACCTTCAAATAGCCAGCTATCACCAATAAACTATAAATATAGGAAGGATCTTCTGCCAACAAGCGATAAATCACATTCTGATCAATGCGAGTCACTACCCTATCTTTATTCAATAAAGAATACAACTTCTCTATAATTTCATCTGTTGCAATTTTTAAAACATCTTCCAAAATCTCAATTCGTCCCGTATTTATCAAATACGCAGATGGAACACATCCTTTTGAAATATAATTAATAACAGACCAAGGATTATAGATTTCAGTATTCCCGAATACATAACCATCATACCATTCCTTTAATTCCGCCTCTTTATCGGATACTCCATAATACGCAAGCATCCTTTTTACTTCATCTTCGGTAAATCCAAAACAAGAATCATATTCCTCATCCATAATAGAACTCACACTTAAATTATTCAGTCCACTAAAAACACTCTCTTGTGCAATTCGTAAAATACCTGTCAAAAAGCCATACGCAAGATTTCTATTATCTTTAAACGCTCCAGAAAAGAAATTTCTCATAAAACTAATGATCTCATCATAAAAATCCTTCGAATACCCTTCCTGAATCGGCGTATCATATTCATCAATAATAATAATGACAGACTGGTTATGATGTGTGGCCAACATTTTCGATAAATACTCTAAACTACTAGTAAGCTCCACTATACTTTCTGTACCATCTAAAATTTTTTTAAAATAATCCTTTTCATAATCCGAAAGTGCATGGCTATCAAAAAGCTCCATATGACGTGCATATTCTTGTTGGACAAGAGCTTTCAACTTATCCATTGTGGCTTGCCAAGAATCAAATTTTACATCTTTAAAAGTTAAAAAGATGACTGGATACTTACCCTGATGTGCTCGATATTCTTCTTTACAACGCCAAATATTTTTATCTCTAAAATAGATGGAAGTATCTTCTTCACTTTTTTCAAAGAAAACTCTCAACATATCCATATTCAAAGTCTTACCAAACCTTCTAGGACGTGTAAATAAAGAAACCAAAGGGCGACGATCCAAAAATTCCTTAATCAATAAAGTCTTATCCACATAATAATATTCAGATTGAGCACGAACATAATCTGAAATTCCAATAGGCAACTGCTTCAATGCGATTTTTTTCTTTTGGTATTTTCCAGATAAAAGTCTTTCGTCAACAGGCTTTGTGGCATCATCCGGAATATACCAATACTTGCCTCTCTTATAAGCACCTTGTATCTTTCCGCTTTTACACATATTTGTCACCGTACGCACTGTAACATTCCAATTAGCCGCTATCTCTCTACAAGTTTTCATCATCGCACCCCCTTATACACCAATTATACCTTGGTAAAGAAAATTATCAAACGATTTTGACATATTTCCGAACCAGTATTCGAAACGTTTTCACATACATAATATTCGTTGTAAAAAGTGTGTGTCCAACACAAAAGTTCGTTGTAAAAAGTGTAGTGACATCACAAAAGTTCATCGTATTTTTTGTGATTGGATGCTATAATGTGAGCAGGAGGTTAACATATGTACCGAACTGCAATTGAGAAATTATTAAAATGGAAAGACAGTAAATATCGGAAGCCACTCATTATAGAAGGCGCAAGACAAGTTGGAAAAACATGGCTTATGAAAGAATTTGGAAAACAGCACTATGATGATACCATCTATATTAATTTTGACTCCAATTCAAAGATGGCCCAACTATTTTCAACCGATTTAAATACTGAACGTTTAATTACAGGTATTGAACTTTATGCCGCTAAAAAAGTAAATCCAGAAAAAACACTTTTAATTTTTGACGAAGTCCAAGAAGTGCCAAGAGCCCTTACATCCCTTAAATACTTCTGTGAAGATGCGCCACAATACCACATTGTCTGCGCAGGATCCCTACTTGGAATTGCCCTACATGAAGGAACGTCCTTTCCTGTAGGAAAAGTAGATTTTCTAAAACTATATCCTCTATCCTATAAAGAATTTCTTATAGCCATAGGAAAAGAACAATTCGCAACACTGCTTGACAAACAAGATTTTCAAATGATCACAAGCTTTAAAGATATCTATATCGAAAATCTCAAACAATACTATTTTATTGGCGGCATGCCAGAGGTTGTTAGTCATTTTATTGAAAACAAAGATTTTAATGAAGCTCGACAAATTCAAAAAAGAATCCTTGCTGCCTACGAACAAGACTTTTCAAAACATGCCCCGAATGAAATCGTTCCAAAAATACGAATGTTATTTAATAATATTCCATCTCAACTTGCCAAAGAAAACAAAAAATTCATTTATGGCCTTGTAAGAGAAGGCGCAAGAGCCAAAGATTTTGAAACTGCTATTCTATGGCTTTCTGACTGCGGACTCATCCACAAAATCAGTCGGGTTAATGCTGGTAAAATCCCATTAAAAGCCTATGAAAATTTAAAAGCATTCAAACTCTTTATTCTCGACATTGGACTATTAGGATGTATGGTAGGTCTCAAGCAACAAACACTTCTTGAAGGAAACAATTTATTCATTGAATTTAAAGGGGCACTAACCGAACAATATGTCTGTCAGCAGCTCAAAACCATAGAAGATATCCAAATCTATTATTACACCAATGATAGGGGTTCATGTGAAATTGACTTTTTAATCAGTGACGGAGAAAAAAATGTTCCAATAGAAGTAAAGGCAGAAGTAAATCTTCGTGCTAAAAGTTTAAAAACGTATCAAGAAAAATACAATCCTGAAATTTCCGTTCGCACATCGATGGCAGATTATAAAAAAGAAGAAAACCTTATCAATCTTCCTCTCTATGCGATCGAAGAAATAAAATCAAGCACTCAACCATATTCTGACCACTATGGATAGGCTATTTATTCCTATCCATACTACAAATTCACTATAAAACAAATGAGCATTTACGCTTTATCTAAAGCACAAATACTCATTTTCATATCATTCAACTGTCGAAGAAAAATTTCTTTTATCTATCCTTTTCTTCCCACTTCATCACAACATCTTTTCCATGATGTGCAATTCCTACAAGTATGATTTTTCCCTTTAATTCAAAATCATACTCTCTATCTTTAATTTGCTTAATCGCATTATTAGCCAAATCATTCAACACCTCTTGAAGATTACACTTTTCTTCTTTGAGATATTTAAATTCCAAAACAAACGAAGTTAAGCCTTGCTTTTTCGCCTTTAAAATAAGATCATTTCTGCCCTTACCAACTTCACAATTGCTGATGATATCATACTGATTGGAATAACACAAACACATACCCAACATCATCATATGATAACTATTTTCACTTGTTAAATCATAATAGCTTGGAATCATCAAAACACTTTTATACTGTTCAAAAAATTCTTCTTTATTTTCTTCAATCAATTTACTAACAACACTAAATAATTTTCCCATCTTTAATCCAAGATGATGCTCTGTTAGATTTATAAACTCTTTTCTAACCTCGGCATTCGGTATAGTAATACAATATCGATCATTATAACGATCAACAATTTCCGTAATTGTTAAATAACCCGCATTGACAAACAATCCCCATAACGTTGAATTATCTGCTTCCTCATAAAAGCTTGTCTGCATACTCACTACAGTCTCAATCTGACCATCCATGATTAATTTTTCATATTCCTTGTTAAAATCATCATCTGACTTTTCGAGTGCATCCTTAATCATAACATTAGCGCTCGTATTCACCCAATACGGCACAAGCTCTTTTCTTTTCGCGTAATTTAAAATAGACCACGGATTATATATTTCAATATTCCCCATTTTGTAGCCATCATACATCTGTTTGACTTTATCATCCAATTCTAAATGATAATATTCTAATATGTGTTGCGTTTCTTCATTATTAAAACCGAAAAATGGATTATACCCATTATCTAATACGTTATAAACATCCAAATTGTTTAAATCGCTAAATATATTCTCTTTCGCAACTCTCTGAATCCCTGTAAGCATCGCATATTTTAAACGATTCGACGTTTTAAGTGAATTATGAAGCAAACTAGAAAGTCTACCTCTTACTTCATCATAAAAACCATTCACATGTGCTTCAATAAAAGGCGTATCATACTCATCGATAAACACCATGACTTCCTTATTATAATAATTTTGAAGCTTTTCCATCAAAAAAGAAATCGCATCTCCAATACCTTCTAAACTTCCATTTAAATAATCCATTAATAACTTTTCTAAAACATCATGCTTATTCTTTTCATATTTAGAAAGATTTTCAAAAACATAATTATAACGATCCCATTCTTTCAATATTTGATCTTTCACAGTCGAAACAACCGAAGTCAAATCACGCTTGGCATCCGCAAAAGAAATAAAGATTGTAGGATATTGATTCATTTCATCAACATAAGGAGTATCCATAATCTGCGTCCCTACAAAAATATCCTTTGAATCTTTAGTAATATCAAAAAATTCATCCATCATCGACATATTAATCGTTTTACCAAATCTTCTAGGACGCGTTACCAACGTTACTTGACTTTTTCTCTCTAAAAACTCTTTGATCATTAAAGTCTTATCCACATAATAATAATCATTCTGAATCAGTTTTCTATAGTCAGATATCCCAATCGGTATTGCCTTCATTTCCTTCACCCCTTTTCACATAATTATAAACTATTTACTACTTGTTTTCTACAAACATATTCGTCTTAAAAATCAATCACATTCACATTCCATACTACAATCCTACTGTAAAATAAATGAGCATTTGCACTTTATCTAAAGCACAAATACTCATTTTCATATCATTCAACTGTCGAAGAAAAGGATGCCTACCAAACATCCTTTGTCACAATAATATTCACATGTGTATTACACACATTCTCAATTGCTACATCTCCACAATGAATGGGTGCATGCAATATTTTATGATTTATTTCTTTCATCACATCGAAAATCAGCTCTTTTTCAATCGCACTTTCCGTCTTTACACTAACACGATCTGATGAACCATTTTCAACCTTCATTGTACTTGTCACCATACGAACAGGATGCGTCATCTCACTTTTGGCATACGCTTCTCCTCTAGGACAAGAATTTCCAGTCACATTCAAATTCTCATCAATCTTCAAATGACAACCCCGAGGACAAGTAATACAAATCAACTCTTTCATCATTGTACCTCCACACCTACACTCAATTCATCCTGCACACGATCCAACAACACCTTAGGCAATTTGACCTTCTCCATCTCACTAGGAACCATATGTTCCCTTTTAAAAGAAGCAACAACTCCATCCTTTGACTTCAAAACAATCTTCACATTCTCTAAAGGTTCTTTTACACGAAAAGAAAGTTCCACATCCTTCTTTGATCTAATAAAACAAGGAACCACATAATTCACAGAATCCCCCGCAACCACTTGAATTGGATTTAATCTCTCTTCTTCTACACCACAAACATAATTAGCCGCAGCCATACCTGCCTTTTCACTTTCATCCGATACAAAATCCACCAAATCATGCACATGCAAAACATTACCACACGCAAAAATACCCGGAATACTTGTCTGCATATTCTCATCCACAACAGGACCATTCGTCTTTGGATTGATCTCAATATGTGCTTTTCTAGAAAGCTCATTTTCAGGAATCAAGCCTACCGAAAGTAAAACACAATCACAATCAAACACAATCTCACTACCCTTGATTGGATTTCGGTTCTTGTCTACCTTACTTACCACAACACGACGCACCCTTGTATCCCCTTGAATATCTGTAATCGTATGACTCAAATACAAAGGAATATTATAATCATGTAGACATTGAACAATATTACGATTTAAACCATTCGAATACGGCATCACTTCAACAACACCTAAAACCTTAGCCCCCTCTAAAGTCATACGTCTAGCCATAATCAATCCAATATCACCACTACCCAAAATCACAACTCTTTTACCAGGCATATACCCCTCAATATTCACATATCTTTGAGCAGCTCCAGCCGTAAATACACCTGCAGGACGTGATCCAGGAATCGCAATGGCACCCCTTGTTCTTTCGCGACACCCCATTGTCAAAATAATACTCTTCGATTGAATCTCTTGATAGCCATATTTGGCACTTGTACAATAAATTCTCTTATCCTTAGTAATCTCAATAACCATCGTATCCAGCATAATCTCAATATCTGATTGTTTCACCAAATCGATATATTTACCCGCATATTCTGGTCCTGTCAATTCTTCTTTAAAATGATGCAAACCAAAACCATTATGAATACACTGATTTAAAATACCACCAAGCTCACTATCTCTTTCAATAATCAAAACCTTACTTGCACCATGTTCTCTAGCCTTTAAAGCCGCCGCCATCCCAGCAGGGCCGCCGCCAATCACTACCACATCAAACATTTGAAGAATCCTCCTTTGTTCTACCACACAAAATAAAGGAACCATTTTTATCTTGTAAAATCGACTCTTGTTTCACACCCAATTCTCGAGCCAAAATCGCCTGTACTTTCGGTCCACAAAAACCAGATTGACACCTTCCCATACCGGCATTACACCTTCTTTTAATCGCATCAATACTAATTGGTGTTGGACAACGATGAATCGCATCAACAATCTCACCCTCACTAATACTTTCACAACGACATATGATACGACCATACAAAGGATTCTTCTCAATCAAAGCCTTTCTTTCTTCATGCGACAATTTATTAAAACGAACCACTCTACGATTTGATACATAATTTGCCTTTTTATTTAAGAAAAAATCTTTTTCCTGAAACATTCTTACTAAATCAAGCGCAATCGCATTTGCACTCGATAAACCAGGACTTGCCATGCCAGCCATCGAGTAAAAATTTGAAATCTGACGATCTTCTCCCACAATAAAATCATCCACATCACTACGCGCACGAACACCCGCAAACGTACGAATATTCTCTTTGAAATTTATAGTAGGCACTGACTTCAATGCCTTTTGTTTCACAAGCGCAAGACCTTCTAAAGATGTACTTACATCTTCCAAATCACAACTTTGACTACTTGGACCCACAATCAAATTGCCATGTACAGTCGGCGCTACTAAGACCCCTTTACCACTCGCATTTGGACATTGAAAAATCACATGCTTCACAAGTTCTCCTTGCGATTTATCCAACAAATAATATTCACCCTTATTTGGCTTAATATGATAGTCTGGCTTACGCAACAAGCCTAAAATCTGATCACTATTCACACCAGCACAATTCACCACAATAGCCGCTTTATATTGACCATTCACAATAAAGATTTCACCTTGCTTCTCAATAGAAGTACAAGGCTCGCTTAATTTAAATTCCACACCATTGGCAATAGCTACTTCACTAAGTGCAATGGTAAATTGCCAAGGATTTATAATACATGCACTCGGTGCATATAAAGAACAATACACATCCTTGTTTAAATTTGGTTCCATCTCTAGCGTTTCTTCTTTTGACAAAAGCTTCATACCAGAAACACCATTATCTAAGCCTCTTTGATAAATGCTTTCTAAAGTCTTTTGATCAGATTCATCAAAGCCAATGACTAAAGAACCAATATTATCACAATCGACATCCAAATCTTCACAAAGCTTAGGAATAATCTTATTTCCTTCCACATTATATTTAGCCATACATGTATTTGGCATTGGATCATATCCGGCATGAATAATCGCACTATTTGCCTTTGTCGTTTCATCAGCCACATCATTATTTTTTTCTAAAACCAATACTTTACCTGCATATTTACTCAATTCAAACGCAAGCGAGCAACCACTAATTCCTGCTCCAATTATTATACAATCATACATATGCTTAACACCTCTGATTTAACCTTAGTACAAAGGACAAAATTAAACAATGTACAATTGTTAAAAATGGTTAAAAATCGTTAACAATTTTTATAGAAAAGGAAGTGCATAAACTGGAATATAGTAAATACCATTTTCCCATTTAAAATCTTTGGTATGAACAACATATCTATCTTTTATACGACTGCTGAATTTATCACAAAATACATTTAATGATTTATGTTCTCTATAATTTCCAGATTTCACCTCAATCGGACATATTTTATTTCCACTCGAAATCAGAAAATTAATCTCATACAAATGATTTGACGTTTCACTATTCATAGTGTAATAAAACAGATTATATCCTTTCGCAATCAATATTTGTGCCACTACATTTTCATACACATACCCCAAATTTGCATCGAGCTTATTCGATAATAATTTATTGTATATGACATTTTCTGTATATTGCTTATCCTTAAAAGCCAATGTCACAAATAAACCCACATCCGACGTAAATAATTTATACCGTGTTATATCTTTTTCTAGTGACATCCCAACACTAGGATTGTTTGCGTGATACGCAATATTAACAGTATAAGAACTCAGCATATCTGGAATTAGTTCTCTCACCTGGCTTGAACGAATACCCTCTCGTGCATTTGATAAAATATATCTTGACGCATTACCACTAAGATTTGCAGGAATCACATCATAAATATCTCTAGCTAAGCCTGTACCATCTATTTTAATAAAATCTTCCTCATACAAATCAACAATCCCTCTTTTTACTTCATCAACCACTTGTAAATTATTATCTTGTAAATAAGCTTTTATTGCCTGTGGCATACCTCCCACAAGCATGTACAGTCTAAATGTTCGCATTAAATTTCTATGCATTCCATTACCTGCTGATTTTTTTATTTTTTAGAAGAAATCGAATCGTTTCAGCCGAAACCTCATCACCAATCGCCCATAAAAATTCTTCAAAATCCATCGGATACATTGATATTTTATATTCCTCACTTGGAATCAAAATATCCTTTGTATTCTTTTTAATCGATAAAAGCGAACCTGTCTCAATATATTTGTATCTTCCATCCACTACAAGATATTTAATTGCCTGTCTAGCCTTAGGTAGTAATTGAACCTCATCAAAAATAATGACAGATTCATTTTCATACAATCTAACTCCAGATAATTGTTGAAGCTGCAAAAAGAAAAAATCCAAATTATACGTATCATCAAAAAGCTCAATAATATCCTTATTGGCATGGGCAAAATCAATCAAAATATAAGATTTAAACTCTTTTTTTGCGAACTCTTCGACAACAGTTGACTTTCCAACACGTCTAGCCCCCTTTATTAATAGAGCATACTGATTACTTTTATTCTCTTTCCAATCAAGAATTTGATTATAGATTTTTCTTTTAAACACAGGATAATTCATACAAAACAACCTCTCTTATTCAAACTATAACGCAAATCCCCATTCGTTAAACGAAAAAACATACGCAAATCCCCGTTCAATGAAAAAGCCTAGAACATTCGTTCTAAGCTTGATAATTTAATGCACTCTGTACTTCTTCAATGCTTGTATCAAATAAATCCGCTATCTCTTCCATGCTTTTGCCTTTATTGATTAACTTTGTATACATTTGTTTAGCTTAAGATGCGATTCCTTGTTCAATACCACGTTCTAATCCTCGATTCTCAATCTTTCTTGCCCATGCCTTTTCTGCTTCACACATATCAACGTCCTCCTCTTCTTCATTTTGTACTAGCCATTCAGAATTAG